>JACMKK010000148.1 GCA_014380115.1 Luteimonas sp.
ATGCGCTGGCCTTGCTGGCGGCGCTGCGCAACGGCGGCCTCGATGCGCGGCTGTGGATGCCGGGTGCGCGCGAAGCGACGCGCGGCGAGTACATGATCGAACTCGAGCGCTTGTCGATGAGCCTCGGCACCATCGATGCCGTCGCCATGACGCCGCCGATTGCCGCGATCGCCGAGGCCTACGCAGCCTCCGACCTCGTGCTGCAACTGTCGCGCAAGCCCGAATCGTTCGGCCGTACCGTGATCGAGGCCTTGGCGGTGGGGCGCACCGTGCTGGGATGGGCGCATGGCGGCGTCGGTGAGCTGTTGCAGGCGCTGCAGCCGCAGGGCGCGGTGGCGCCATTCGATACCGATGCGCTGGCACGCGTTGCGCGGAGCTTGCTCGCGCAGGCGCCGGTGCTTGCCGTTACGATGTCCGCCATGCGCGACACCATGCTCCGCGACTACTCGCTGCGGGCCATGCAGGACGCCACGCTCGCCTGCTACACGGAACTTGCCGATGACCGCAGCGCCGAAGACGACTCCGACCAACGCCGCGTCCGCTAACGGCAGCATCGGCTGGCGCTGGGCGCCGGCCTGGGTGCTCGCGTTCGTCGCGCTGTGGCCCGCGCCTGGCTACGCCGAGGGCGTCATGGTGCTTGGTGCGCTGGTGGCGATCGTCAAGCTGCTGCTGGCGCGATTCCGCAACGGCACTGCGCTGCTCAGCGGTCCGGCCTGGGCGCTGACCAGTGTGCTGTTCTTCGCCTATTGGCTGCCGGAACTCGTCTCGGCGTTCGATGCCATCGATCACGCGCGCGCCTTGCGCGAAGCCGTCGTCGACCTGCGTTACCTGCCGTTCCTTTGGTTGGTGGCCGCCGCGGTCGCCGACGAACGCGGTCGCCGCATCACCTTCGGCGGCCTGGCCGTGATCGCCGGCATCTGGACGATCGATGCCTTGTTGCAGGCCGCGTTCGGCACCAGCCCGCTGTTCTGGGGCCTGGATGCGCTGAAGCAGATGATCAGCGGACACGGCATGTGCGATGCGGCGGAACTTGCCGCGGTCGATCGCCTCGGCGGCGTGCTCGGACCGTGCAACCTCAAGCTCGGTATCGTGCTCGCCAGCCTGTCGCCGTTCTCGCTGTATTTCGCCGGCCGGCGCTTCGGCAGCCTCGGCTGGATCGTCGCCGCTGCGGCCATCGGCATGGTCGTGCTGCTGGCCGGCGCGCGCGCGTCGTGGATCACCTACGCCTTGGTGCTGGTGTTCTCGGGCTGGCATTTCCTGGACTGGAAGAAACTGGTGGCCGTGTTCGCCTTCGGCGCCGTCGCGCTGGTTTCGCTGACCGCATTCTCGCCGCAGGTGCGCGAACGCATCGAACGCACCACGCACGTGCTGACCGCCGACGAGGCCGGCATGGACAGCGCGTTGTCGGGGCGCGGGCGCATCTGGGGTGCCGCGGCCTGCATGGCGCGTGAGCATCCGTTCAACGGTGTCGGCGCGCGCGGTTTCCGCGACGCCTTCGCGGCCTGCGATCCGCAGCCGGGCGAGGTGGCAGCGTGGGGCAACGGACCGGCGTACCACGCGCACCAGATCGTGCTCGAGATCCTCAGCGAAACCGGTGCTTTCGGCCTGCTCCTGTGGCTTGCCGGCGCGGCGTTGGCCTTCCGCGCATGGCGCTACGCCACGCCCGAGGCGCGCGCAAACGCGCATCCGGCGATGCTCGCGCTGGGCGTCACGGTGTTTCCGTTCAACACGCACCTGGCGTTCTATTCGACGTTCTGGGGCGGGCTGACGCTGATGCTGGCTGCGCTGTACGCCGGCAGCCTGCTAGTACGCAACAAGTAGTTCGCAGGGCGTCTGTTGGCCGAATTCGGGCGGCAGGTCGTCTCGAGGATGTCGTGACGGCTCGTTGGGCGCGGCGCACCGGGCTTGCCGCTCGACGGTCTGGCTTCCGAACTCGGCGCTTCGAGTGATTAGCTCGGCCACCCGACCCCTGTGCCGATGTTCCGAGCTGCTCGCTCGGCCACATGACCTCTGAACTCGGGGCTCCGCGATATTGGCTCGGCAACCCGGCTTCGGAGCTCGGCGTTCCGCGTTATTGGCTCCGCGGCCGGCTTCGGAGCGCGACATTCCGGGTTATTGCTCGGCGCGTCCTGATGAACGACCCCACCCACCGCGTCTTGGCCAAGGGCGCGCCTACTTGCAGGTCATCTGCGTCGACGGTAGTCACGCATACGGCGATGTGCCGTCGGGCCGCCGCTTGAAGCGCCGGTGGATCCACAAGTATTGCGCCGGCGCCGCGCGCGCCATCGTTTCGATGCCGGCCATGACCTGCGCGGTATCGACACTGGCACTGCCCGAAGGGAAAGCGTCGAACGCCGGCCACAGCCGCAAGGTGTAGCCGCCGTCGGCCCGGCGCTCGTGCTGGTACAGCACCACTGCCGCGCCCGACAACCGTGCGAGCTGGTGGGTCGAAGTGAGGCTATGCGCCGGCTGGCCGAAGAACGGCACGTAGACGCTGTCGCCGCGGCTCGGATCCTGGTCGGGTGCATACCAGAGCAGGCCGCCGCGCTTGAGGTGGCGAACCGCGGCGCGCACGTCCTGCTTCGGAAACATAGCCGCGGCATAACGCGCCCGGCCGCGGCGCACGGCCCATTCCATCGCCGGTTCTCCGTGCGGGCGGTACATGCCGGCGAGCGGGACGTAGTCGCACATCAGCCGTCCGCACACTTCCAGCGTGGTGAAGTGGCCGGAGACCACGATCACGCCGCGGCCATCGGCGCGCGCGGCTTGCATGTGCTCGAGGCCCTCGACCACGAGTCCGCGCCGCAGTGGCGCGATCGATCCCCACCACGCGCGCGCGAACTCGAATACGCCGATGCCGATCGCGGCGAAGTGCTCGCGCAACAGGCCCGCGCGTGCGGCGGCATCGAGCTCAGGGAAGCACAGAGCGAGGTTGCGCCGGGCGATCGCGCGGCGTTCGCGCAATGCCACACGCAGGACGACACCGAACATCCGGCCCAGTAAGCGCTGCAGGCCCCAGGGCAGACGGGCCAGTCCCGCCATGGCCGCGATGCCGAACCAGGTCGGCCAGTGTCTCGGGCCGAGCGGTGGCGGGGCATGGGCGGATTTTTCGGACATCGCGGGATTTTACGGGCGACGTGAGGTGAGCGGTGGAACCAAGACGAGCAACCGCAATCGCCGGTGTCGATTCCCGCTTCCGATTCCCGACTCCCGATTCCTGCCCCTCCGCTATGCTGTCCCGATGCCGGCCCCCCCGCACGAACTGGTCGTGGAACGAATGCTGCGCGGCCTGTACTCGGCCGTGCTGTACGTGCTGGTACCGGTCACGCTTTACCACCTGATCTGGCGCGGATTCCGGCAGGGCGAATACTTCCAGCGCTGGAACGAGCGCTATGCCGCCTATCGCGATGCGCCACGCCCTGCCGACGTGTGGGTGCATGCGGTGTCGGTCGGTGAGGTCAATGCCGCCGCTCCGCTGGTCAACGCGCTGCTGCGCGAACGCCCCGACCTGCGCCTGCTGATCACCACGATCACGCCGACCGGGTCGGCGCGCGTGACCGCGCTGTGGGCGCAGCGCGTCGAGCACGTCTACCTGCCCTACGACTTGTCGGGTGCGGTGAGGCGTTTCCTGGAGCACTACCAACCGCGCCTGTCACTGATCGTCGAGACCGAACTGTGGCCGAACCTGCTGTTCTGCTGCCGCGATCGCGACATCCCCGTCTACATCGTCAACGCGCGCTTGTCGGAACGCTCGCTGCGCGGCTACCGCGTGTTGAGCGCGCTGGTCGCGCGCGCATTGCGCACGGTGCGCAGGATCGCGGCGCAGTCGCGTGAGGACGCGGCGCGCTTCGTGCGCCTGGGGGCGTTGCCCGCGAACGTGGACGTGACCGGCAACCTCAAGTACGACCTCACGCTCGAGGACGGACTCGACGCGTTCGCTGTGGAATTCCGCTTGCGTGCGGGTCAGCGCCCGGTGTGGATCGCGGCCAGCACTCATCCGGAGGAAGAGGCGACCGTGCTGGACCTGCAGCGACGCCTGCAGGCGCGCTGGCCCGACCTGCTGCTGCTGTGGGCGCCGCGACATCCCGAGCGGTTTCGCGCGGTCACGCAGCAGGCCATCGACGCCGGTTGGCGGGTGGCGACGCGCAAGCTCACGCGCCTGCCCGATCGCGGCGATGCGATCTTCGTGATCGACACGTTGGGCGAGCTGATGAATTTCTACGGCTGCGCGGAAGTGGCCTTCGTCGGCGGCAGCCTGCAGGACATCGGCGGGCACAACCTGCTCGAACCGGCCGCGGTCGGTGCGGCGATCGTGACCGGCCCGCACCTGCACAACTTCAGCGACATCGCACGACAGCTGCAGGCGGCCGGCGCGTTGCGGATCGGAAACGATGCCGAGGCAGTGGCGCGCGATGTGGAGGACTTGCTCGGCGATGCCGATGCACGCGCGGCGATGGCCGCGGCGGGGCGCGCGCTGGTGGAGCAGGGGCGCGGCGCGCTGCGGCGCACGCTGGATCTCATCGCAGCCGACCTGCCAGGGCGCGGCAGTGCGTGAGGCAGGCAGATCGCACAAGCGCCACGTAGTGCGGAGCGCGGGTGGAGGCCCATGGCCTCCACCCGGGTCACGGCTTATTGCGGCGGGATATTGCCCGGCGCCAGTTCCGCTTCGGCATCGGCCGTCAGCAGGCGGTTGATGTCCTGGATATCGGCAACCTCGAGCGAACCGGCGGCCTGTTCGAGCAGCAGGCGGTTCTGCAGGAAGTTGTACCGAGACAGCGCGTATTCGCGCTCGGCATCGAACAACGTGCGCTGGTTGTTGAGGACGTCGAGCACGGTGCGCGTGCCGACTTCGAGGCCGACCTGCGACGCGTCGTAGGCGCTGCGCGCGGAGAACACCGCGGCCTTGCGCGCCTCGACTTCGCTGATGCCTGCGATCAGGGTCTGATAGGCATTGCGCGTGTTGCGCACTAAGGCGCGCTTCTGCTGCTCGAGTTCGTCGCTGGCGACGTCGCGCTGGGCGATGGCCTGCCGGACCTGGGACTGCACCAGGCCGCCCGAGAAGATCGGCACGCTCAGGACGAGCCCGAGTTCGGGACCGCGGCTGTTGCTGTCGTTGGAGCGCTCTCCAAATATGTTGTTGGTGTCGCTGCCCCAGGTCTTGCTGTCGGCGTAGCCGCCACTGAGGTACAGCGTCGGCCAATGACCGGCGCGAGCGGTTTCGACGTCGGCGGCGGCCGACTCGACCTGAAATTCCTTCGCCTTGAGCGCGGGGTTGTTCTCGATCGCGGCAGTGACCCAGCTTTCGGCGGACTGCTCGGCAGGCAGTTCCGGCTTGAAGTCCTCGGGCAGGCCCTTGAGGCCGCGCACGGGCTGGCCGGTGAGTTCCACCAGCGCCTGGTAGGCGTCCTCGAGCGCGTTGCGCGTCACGATGGTGTTGGCACGGGCGCTGTCGTACTGGGCGCGCGCTTCGTGGACGTCGGTGATCGGCGCGAGTCCGACCTCGAGGCGCTTGTCGGCGAAGTCGAACTGCTTCTTCAACGCCGTCTCCTGCGCTTCGGCGGCCGCCAGCGTCTCGATCGCGACGAGCACGTTGAAGTAGGCGGCGGATGTCCGCGTCGCCAGCGAGTCGCCCGCGGATTCGAGCTGGAAGTCCGCCGAGCGGCTCAGCGACTTCTGGCTCTTGAGTCGGGTGAAATTGCTGCGGTCGTAGACCATCTGCCTGACGTCGACGGCCAGCCTGCGATTGGTGGACTCGCTGTCGGTGTCGCCTACCGGCACGCCGTCATCGGTGAGAGAGTTGCTTTCGCTATCGATGCGCGAGCGGGAAATGCTGGCCGTGCCGTCGATCTGCGGCAGCAACGCGGCGCGGGCCTGCACGGCGCCTTCCTTGGTGGCGAGGGTTCCGGATTCGGCGGCCGACAGCTGCGGGTCGCTGGTGCGCGCGAGCTCATAGGTCTGTAGCAGGTCTTCGGCGTGGGCGCCCGCGGCAGGCAACAGCACCAGGGCGAGGGCGAGAACGAGGGGGCGGCGGCTCATTGCGGAGTCCTTGGAGTCGAAACTGGAGTCAGAATTTGAAGGCAGGTGTCGGCGCGGCGCCGACGAGATAGGCAAGGTCGGTTTCCAACAACGATTCGGTGCGCAGGCCGTTGACGTCCTGGTGCAGCACGAGGGCATCCATCACCGGCGAGACGCCCTGCACGATGAACATCCTTCCCCCGGGACGCAGCCATTGCACGAATTGCGGCGGGATGTCGGCTACTGCGCCGGTGACGCAGATGGCGTCGAAGCGGCGATCGGTGTCCCACGCCAGCGCATTGGCGATGTCGACGCGGACGTTGTTGATGCCGCGCTCGCCCAGTCGGGCGCGCGCGGCTTCGGCGAGATCGGCGTGGATTTCCAGCGAGACCACGTCGCGCGCCAGCTGCCCGAGGCAGGCGCTGATGAAGCCGCTGCCGGTGCCGATCTCGAGCACGTCGTCGCCCGCCTGCAGCGCGAGCGCCTGCAGCATGCGGCCCTCGAGCACGGGCTTCATCATGCTTTCGCCATGGCCGATCGG
>JACMKK010000149.1 GCA_014380115.1 Luteimonas sp.
GCTGCTGCTCGACCTCGCCGTGCCGCGCGATATCGCGGCCGATGTCGCCGAGTTGCGCGACGCCTACCTCTACACCGTCGACGATCTCGACCGCACCATCGAGGACAACCGCCGTGGTCGCCGCGAAGCCGCCGAAGCGGCCGAAGCGATCGTCGAACTGCAGGTCGCACGCTATGCCGAAACCCTCGCGCTCGGTGCGCTCAACGCGCCGCTCAAGCGCCTGCGTGCGCATGGCGAGGCCGCGCGCGCCGACGTGCTGGTGAAGGCACGGCAGCAGCTCGCCGCAGGACACGCGCCGGAAGCGGTGCTCGACTTCCTCGCGCATACGCTGACCAACCGCCTGCTGCATGCGCCGACCGCCGCCTTGCGCGAGGCCGCGCTCAATGGCGACATGGACCTGGCCCGCGCCACCGACAAACTCTTTCCCGGCGACGCACAGATCGAGCGCGCAGACCCGCAACGTGATGGAAGCGATGATTCCGACCCTGCGCCGTAAACTCGAAGCGCTCGCCGAGCGCCGCGACGAGCTCGAACGCCTGCTGTCCGATCCCGGCGTGCTCGCCGATCAGGACCGTTTCCGCGCGTTCTCGCGCGAATTCGCGCAGCTCGAACCGGTCTCGGTCGCGCTTGCCGCCGAAGCGCAGGCGCGCGCGGATCTCGATGCGGCCGAGGGCATGCGTGGCGATCCCGAACTCGGCGCACTCGCGGAGGAAGAGATCGCCGCTGTGCAGGCGCACCTTGCGCAGATCGACCACGCGCTGATGGCCTTGCTGGTGCCGAAGGACTCGCGCGACGACGGCGACCTCTATCTGGAAGTGCGCGCCGGCACCGGCGGCGACGAAGCGGCGATCTTCGCCGGCGACCTGTTCCGCATGTACGCGCGCTACGCCGAGCGCCAGGGCTGGAAAGTCGAGGTCGAGTCCGCCAATCCAGGCGAGCACGGCGGCTTTCGCGAAGTCGTCGCGCGCGTCGAAGGCCGCGGTGCGTATTCGCGCCTTAAGTTCGAATCGGGCACGCACCGCGTGCAACGCGTGCCCGAGACCGAATCACAAGGCCGCATCCACACCTCCGCGGCGACAGTGGCGATCATGCCGGTCGAGGACGAGGCCGTGCCGATCGAGATCAATCCCGCCGACCTGAAGATCGACACCTTCCGCTCGTCCGGCGCCGGCGGCCAGCACGTCAACAAGACCGAGTCGGCGATCCGCATCACCCACGTGCCGAGCGGCGTCGTCGTCGAATCGCAGACCGAACGCTCGCAGCACGCCAACCGCGACAAGGCGATGAAGCGGCTCAAGGCGATGCTGGTCGAAGCCGAACTGTCGAAGCAGGCCGCCGCCAACGCCGAAACGCGGCGCCTGCAGGTCGGCAGCGGCGACCGCAGCCAGCGCATCCGCACCTACAACTACCCGCAGGGCCGCATCACGGATCATCGTGTCGAAGGCCTGACACTGTACGACCTGCCGAACGTGCTCGAAGGCGCGCTCGATACCCTGATCGACCGGCTTTCGCGCGAGCACGAGGCCGACGAGTTGGCCCGCCTGACGGAGGCTGCATGACCGCGACTCACACCTACCGCGCAAGCCTGGACGATATCGATGCGCTGGTGCCCCTGTTCGATGCCTACCGGCAGTTCTACGCGCAGGCCTCCGATCCGGAGATGGCCCGCACGTTCCTGGCCGAACGGCTGCAGCGCGAGGAATCCCTATTGCTGCTCGCGCGCATCGCCGATGGCGTGGTGGGCTTCACGCAACTCTATCCGACGTTCTCTTCGGTGCGTGCCGCGCGCGTGTGGGTGTTGAACGACCTCTACGTCGAGCCCGCCGCGCGCGGTCGCGGCGTGGCGCGGGCGCTGTTGCAGGCCGCGTCGGATTTCGCGCGTGACGACGACGCGATCCGCCTCGAACTCGAGACCACGCCCGACAACACGAGCGCGCAGGCGCTTTACCACGCAACCGGCTGGCAGCTTTACGACGACACCCTGCGCTTCCACCTGCCGTTGACGCGCGGCTGAGTGGACGAGACGGCGATGCAGGCAGGCGATCCGCGCGGCGAACTGCGCCGCGCCACGCAGCGCGAACCCGGCGATGCCATGGCATGGATCGTATTGTCGGAAGCGGAACTGGACGCCGGCGATGTCGCTGCGGGCGAGGCAGCGGCGCTGCGCGCGCTTGCGCTGCAGCCGGGCCATCCGGAAGCCCTGGCGCGCCTCGGTCGCGCGCAGTCGATGTCGAACCGGCGACAGGAAGCTGTCGCCAGCCTGCAGGCCGCTGCGCGCAACGCGCCGCAACACCCCGGCATCGCGGTGTGGTTGGGCCATGTCCTCGAGGACGTCGGCGAAGCAGAGGCGGCCGCCGATGCCTATGCGCGCGCGCATGTGCTGCTGCCGGAGGATGCGCAGATCGCGGCCTATTTGCTTGCGTGGCGGCGGAGGATCTGCGACTGGCGCGATCTCGACGCGTTGTCACGGCAGGTCCGTCAAGCGGTCAACGCGGGCAATGCAGCGGTCGAGCCTTTCGCCTTCTTGAGCGAGGATGCTTCCGCCGCGGAGCAACTGCGCTGCGCATGGCTGCGTGCATCGGAGATCGCGCGCACCGTACGGCCGCTGCCGCAGCCGGAGAGCACATCCCCCCTGCCCCCCCTTTTCAAAGGGGGGAAAGCAACAGCGGAAAGGGCTCCTGAGGCCTTGCTTCCTGGCGCAGCGAACACCTGTACGCAGCCAGATCTCGATGGACTGGAGAGCATCGAGATTCCCCCCTTTGAAAAAGATGGGTCAGGGGGGATTTGCTCTCCGATCCGCGTTGGCTTCCTCTCCAACGGCTTTGGCGCGCACCCGACCGGACTGCTGACCGTCGCGCTGTTCGAGGCGCTGCGCTCGCAACCGACTATGGAAACGCATTTGTTCGCGTTGAACCGCAGTGACGGCAGTCCGATCCGGCAACGCCTGCAGGCGGCGGCGCATGCGCTGCACGACGTCGCGTTGCGTCCGCACGAACAGGTCGCGGCCAGCATCCGCGATGCCGGCATCGACCTACTGTTCGACCTGCGCGGCTGGGGCGGCGGCGGCATGCCGGAAGTGCTCGCCATGCGGCCGGCGCCGGTGCAGGTGAACTGGCTGGCGTATCCCGGCACCTCCGGCGCGCCGTGGATCGATTACGTGATCGCAGATCGCTTCGTGCTACCGGACGCATTGGCCGGGCACTTTTCCGAACACGTCGCCCATCTGCCGCGCTGCTTCCAGCCATCGGATCCGCGCCGCGAGATCCCGGCGCCGCCTTCGCGCGCAGCGTGTGGGCTGCCCGACGAAGGCATCGTCTTCTGTTGCTTCAACAACAGCTACAAGCTCAATCCGGCGACGTTCGCGCGTGCGATGTCGGTGCTGCACGGCGTGCCAGGCAGCGTGCTGTGGCTGCTGTCCGCGCCCGGTCGCGGTGACGAGCGCTTGCGAGATGCGGCGCGTGCGGTCGGCGTCGATCCCGCGCGCCTGGTCTTCATGACCAAGCAGCCGCATGCTGATTACCTCGCGCGGTTGCGGCATGCCGACTTGTTTCTCGACAGCACGCCCTACAACGCGCATACCACCGCCTCCGATGCGCTATGGTCCGGGTGCCCGGTGCTGACGGTGCCCGGCGCGACCTTCGCCGCGCGTGTGGCCGGCAGCCTCAACCATCATCTGGGCCTCGACGAGATGAACGCTGCCGACAGCGCGCAGTACATCGCGCATGCGATCGCGCTCGGCACGGATCCCGAACGCCTGCATGCGCTGCGCGAGCGGCTGGCGGCGCTCAGCACCACATCCGGCCTGTTCGACATGGATGCGTTCGCGCTGGACTTCAGCGCGCTGGTGCTGCGCATGGCCAAGCGGCATCGTCAAGGACTGTCTCCTGCTCCGCTTGCGCCTGGCGCATCAGACTGATGTCCCGATCGAATCCGCTCATCGCCGCGCTTGTCCGCGCCGTCACTGCCGCGAAAGCGGGGCTTTCATGGCTGGTCGTCCTGCGTCCATGCCTTCAATGGATTAAAGTCGCTGCGTCCCCGCCCGCGCGGGGATGACGGCCAGGATGTTGCGTTCTTCGAGGCTTGCATGACCGCCCATACCGATCCCATCGCCTTGAACCTGTGCGTACTGACCGTCTCGGACTCGCGCACGCCGGCCGAGGACACCTCCGGCGACTGGCTGGTCGCCGCGCTCGAGCAGGACGGCCACCAGTTGCACGAACGCGGCCTGCTGCCCGACGACCGCTATCTGCTGCGCGCGCTGGTGTCGCGCTGGATCGCCGACGTGCGCGTCGACGGCATCCTGGTCACCGGCGGCACCGGCTTCACCGGCCGCGATTCGACGCCGGAAGCCTTGCTGCCGTTGCTCGACAAGGAGATGCCGGGCTTCGGCGAGCTGTTCCGGGCGATCAGCTTCGAGGAGATCGGCACGTCCGCATTGCAGTCGCGCGCATTCGCCGGGCTCGCCAATGGCACGTTCGTGTTCTGCCTGCCGGGTTCGACATCGGCCTGCCGCACCGCGTGGGAGAAGATCATTCGCGCGCAACTCGATGCCCGAACCAAGCCGTGCAACCTCGCCACGCTGCGGCCGCGACTGAAGGAGTGAACATGCCGATCGCTGCCACTTTACGGATGCTGGCCATAGCGCGCGGCCTGAGCGCGACCGATATCGCCACCGCCATCCCACGCGCGGGCGTGGCGACGGTCTCGGCATGGATGCGCGGCGAGAAACTGCCGGGCAAGGACCAGCTCGATGCGCTCGCGCGCACCTTCGGCGTGCCCGCGAGTGCGCTGTTGTCGGAACTCGCCAGCACGCTGGACCCGGCGCGCACGAAAGGCGAACACGATCTGCTGGCCGCCTATCGCGCGCTCAGCAGCAAACAGCAAGGCGCGTTGCTTGAGGTCGCGCGCAGCATGTCGGGACAGCGCGGGAGCAAGCGATGAAGGAGCTGAAGGGCAAGGAATACGAGAAGCTGCTGGAGCCGTTGCAGCTCGAACTGGTGGCGATGGCGCGCTGGCTGCAGCACAGCGGCAAGCGCGTCGTGATCGTGCTGGAAGGACGCGATACCGCCGGCAAGGGCGGCGCCATCGAAGCGATCGCCGAGCACATCAGTCCGCGCCAGCGGCACTTGGTCGCGCTGCCCAAGCCGTCGGACCGCGAGCAGAGCCAATGGTACTTCCAGCGCTACGTCGCGCACCTGCCCGCTGCGGGCGAGATCACGCTGTTCGACCGCAGCTGGTACAACCGCGCCGGCGTCGAGCAGGTGATGGGCTTCGCCAGCGAAGTCCAGGTCAAGACTTTCCTCGAGGAGGCGCCGGCCTTCGAACGGCTGCTGGTCGACGATGGCATCGTGCTGTTCAAGTACTGGCTGTGCACGGACCAGGCGCAGCAGGAAACGCGTTTTAGCGAACGGCTGACCGATCCGCTCAAGCGCTGGAAGCTGTCGCCGATCGATGTCGAGGCGCGCAAGCATTACGACGACTACACTCTCGCCCGCGAGGCGATGCTGCAGGCCACGCATACCGCGCACGCGCCGTGGACGCTGGTCGATTTCAACGACCAGAGGCGCGGACGCCTGACGCTGATCCGCGACCTGCTCGACCGCCTGCCCGATACCCGGGTGCCGGAGTCGAAGCTGAAATTCCCGCCGCTGAAGGGCAAGCCGCGCAAGGAGCGTTACGGCGTGCTCAAGCCGATCGCCACGATCGATACCTGAGCGATCGAGCGGCGTAGCCCGGGCAGCGGGAATTCGTCGTGCCTTTCGCGCTGATCAACCGATCGAGAAGCTTGCGATGTCGCCCGGTTCGTCGACATCGCTGCGTTCGACCGACATCACCTCCGCCATCGGCGGGCCGTGTCGCAACCACTGCGCGAGCGTTTCGATGGCAGCGGCGTCCCCCGCGGCCACGACTTCCACGCGTCCGTCATGCAGGTTACGCGCGTGACCGCGCAAGCCCAGTCGCAGCGCCTGCTCACGCGTCGAGGCGCGAAAGAACACGCCCTGCACTTTTCCGCCGACGAGGAAGCGCGCGGCACGCATGCCTATGCCGGTGCGGCGGGTCCGCCCGCGGCCGCGATCGCGCCCTCGATTTCCTTCGCAGTCACCGGACCGAGGAACTGCTTGGCGACTTTGCCGTCCGGCGCGATCAGATAGGTCATCGGCAGGCCGCGCGGCGTGACGAAGTCCGCCGGCGGCGCGTACACATCGAGTACCGCGATCGGATACACCACCGGATGCTTCTGCAGGAACGCCTGCATATCGGCAGGCTCGATTTCCTCGTAGGCCAAGCCGACCACCTCGACATGCTCGCGCATCGCATCGAGCGCGGACAGTTCCGGCATCTCCTTGCGGCAGGGTGCACACCAGGTGGCCCAGAAATTCACCACCACCCATTTGCCACGATGCTTGGACAGGTCGTATTGCCCACCGTCGACGGTGGCGACTCGCAATTCCGGCATCGCCGGCTTCGACGTCGATACGTCCGCGGGCGGCTGCTCCGGCTTGGTTGCAGGCGCTGGCTGCGAGGTCGCAGGCGGGTCGACGGCGGCACGTTGATCGTCGGCAGCCGGTTTGCAGGCGACCAGCAGCAGCATCGCCAAGCACGCTGCGAGCAGCGACGCGATCCTCGTATGCACGCTTTTCATTTGCCCGCTCTTCATTTCTTGTCCTCGTAGATGGCGGCAACCCGCCGCTTGAGCAATTCGCGCAGCGGCATGCGCAGGTCGTCGAGCGCGGCCACCGCGGCCACGCCCAGCGCATCGTCGCGGCACGGCAGGTGCGCTTCGGCGATCGGGATGCGCAGGTGGCAGGCTTCGTAGAGTTCGGCGAGGGTGAGGTCGTCGAGATCGCGCGCGAGGATCCATTCGCCGGACTCCGCGCGCGCCAGCAGGTCGATCTCGTCGAGTTGCGCGAGCATCTGCTGCACCAGCGCATCGGTCATCATCGGTTCCATGCGCTGGATCTCGTCGCTGTGCAGGCCCTTGCCGCGGCAGCGCGCTTCGTCGAAGCGCCCGAGCATGCGCAGCAAACCGTAGATCTCGTAGCCGATCGGCAGCCGCATCGCGGCCGGCTGGTAACGGAATGCCGACATCGATGACGCGAACGAGGCGCCGAGCAGGATCGAGACCCAGCCGAAATAGATCCACAGCAGGAAGATCGGCACGAACGCGAGCGGCCCGTAGATCTTCTGATAGGAGCCCAGGTTGCCCAGGTACAAGCCGATGACCCACTTCACCAGTTCGATCAGCACCACCGCCAGGAACGCGCCGGCCAGCGCATGCCGCCACTGGATCGTGCGATGCGGCACCACGCGGTAGATCGCGGCGAATGCCACCAGCTCGATCGACATCGGCGCGAGCGACAACATGAAGTTTTCCAGCGCGCGGCCCGAGGCGGTCTGGAAGACCTCCATCGCGAAGAAACGCGTCGACAACGCCAGGCTGGCGGTGGCGACCAGCGCGCCCAGCGTCAGCACCGTCCAGTAGACCAGGAAGCGTCCGAACTTCGGTCGTGCGGTCTTGACGCGCCAGATGCGGTTGAACGTGGTCTCGACGCTGGTCAGCGTGATCAGCAGCGAGATCACCAGCGCGATCACGCCGACGGTCGTCAGCTGTCCGGTGTTCTGCGAGAACTGCCTGAGGTAGGACTCGACCGCGCGCGCCGAGGACGGCACGAAATTGGAGAAGATGTAGTCGCTGAGCTGGTCGCTCCACTTGTCGAACACGGGGAACGCCGACAGCACGCCAAACACCACCATGCTCAGCGGCACCAGCGCGAACACCGTCGTATAGGACAGCGCGCCGGCGGCCTCGAACAGGCGGTCGTCGAGGAAACGTTGCCAGAGGAAACGGAAGAACGTGCCGGTGCGCGCGCGATCGCGCATCCGGTCGCTCCATCGGTACAGGCTGTCCAGCGGCTCCATGCGACGGAGGGTAACCGATGCACCGTAGTGTCCGCATCGCTCCAAGTGGCGGGCCGCGGGCCGCGGGCGTCGTGCGGCGACCGCATCCTCTATCCTTGCGCGACAGGAGAACACGATGACCGAAGTTCTGGTGCTCTACTACAGCCGCGGCGGATCCGTGGCGCGGCTCGCACGGCATGTCGCGCGCGGCGTCGGCGAGGTGGACGGCGCCATGGCTCGCCTGCGCAC
>JACMKK010000150.1 GCA_014380115.1 Luteimonas sp.
CTCGCCGCCGCGCCTGACGCAACCCCAGTTGAGGATCGGCGTGCCGGCCGGCAGCTCGCGCCTGAATAGTTCGATCTCGTCGAGCTTCGGATTCACCACCACCGGCGCCCTGGCCGCACGCAGCAGCGGCAGGTCGGCGCTGCTGTCGGAATAGGCGCTGGCGATCTCACCGCCATAGCCGGCATCGCGGATCATGCGCAGCTTCTCCTCGAAGTGGCAGTGGCGCACCGCCATCACTGCACCGAGGCGCGGTCCGACCTTGGTGCCGATCACCGGCACCTTCTCGTGCGCGACGAAACGCAGGATCTCGCGCGCGAGTTCCGGCGGCGCGCCGGTGGCGATCAGCACGCGGTCGCCTGCGGCGAGATGGTGGTGCAGCACATCCAGCGCGATCGGCAGCAGGCGCGCGCGCAATGACACTGCGTGCAGGCCGACGTAACGATCGATCAGCAGGTCGAGGTCGCGGCGCCGATGGAAGCCGATCGTGCCCAGCCAGACATACCCTGAAATGCCCAAGCGCCGTGTCGGCAGCCACGCGACCATCGGCCCCAGCAGCGGCGTGGCAAGCAAGGCGGCGATCGCGCGCAGGGGATTGCGCTGCAGCAGCCACTTGAACAGGTGGCTGCCCGAGTCGCCGTCGTAAAGGGTGTGATCGAAGTCGAACACGATCAGAGGCGCGTCCGCCCGCGGCGTCGGGTATTGCTTATCCCGAGCGGAGTCATCCCGGGCCGGTTGCTCCACGACAGGTGTGTTCGAAGCGGATTCGCTCAACGCCGAATGACTCATGGCTGGAAGAATAAGCGATGCAGCGCGGCGCCCGGGTCGGTTTCGCGCATGAAGGCCTCACCGACCAGGAAAGCCTCGACCCCGGCGTTGCGCATCCGCGCCACGTCGTGGGGCGAGAAGATTCCGCTCTCGGTGACCAAGCGGGCCCCATGCGGCACGGCATCGCGCAGCGCCAGCGTGGTATCGAGCGAGACCTCGAAGGTGCGCAGGCTGCGGTTGTTGATGCCGAGCAACGGGGCGCGACCGGCGCCGCCAAGCAATGGCCGCGCACGCTCGAGTTCCTCCTCGTCGTGCACTTCCACCAGTACGTCCATGCCCAGTTCCAGCGCCAGGCCGCACAGGTGCGCCAGCCGCGCATCGTCCAATGCGGCCACGATCAGCAGGATGCAGTCGGCACCGAGCACACGCGCCTCGTGGACCTGGTAGGGATCGACGGTGAAGTCCTTGCGCAGCACCGGCAGCGTGCACGCAGCGCGCGCCTGCTGCAGGTAGGCGTCGGCACCCTGAAAGAAATCGACGTCGGTCAGCACCGACAGGCAGGCCGCACCGCCGGCCTCGTAGCTGCGGGCGATCGCATCAGGATCGAAGTCGGCGCGGATCACACCCTTCGAAGGGCTGGCCTTCTTCACTTCGGCGATGACGGCGGGCATACCGGCGGCGATTCTGGCTTCGATCGCAGCTGCGAAGCCGCGCAACGCTGGCGCATCAACGGCGCGCGCAACGAGTTCGGCTAACGGAACGCGCGCCGCGCGTTCGGCGATCTCTTCGTGCTTGCGCCGCACGATCGTGCGCAGTACATCGCTATCGGGCATGACGCTCATGGTGCATCTCCGCAGGCTTCCGGCAACGGCTTTTGCGGACGCCACTTCTGCTGCTGCAAGCAGTCCAGCAGCGACACGATGCGGTCGCGCGCCGCCAATTCGTGGATCGGCAGCACCAGCAGGTCGCCGTCGCGTGCCCACTCGAGTGCGCAGCGTGCGGCCTTGACTTCATCGAGCCGTACTGCGATCGCACCCTCGCCGATGCCGGAACGCAGCAGTTCCGCGCGCATGATCGTGGCGATCTCGCCCGAGCCGCGACCGCGCTCGTAGCCACCACTGTCCTTCAGCACGGCCAGCTCCGGCCGGAATCCCGCCGCGGTGGCTGCGACCGCGCGCAGGTCGGCATCCTCGCGGTTGCCGGCGTGGCCGAGCAGGATCGCCAGACGTCCCGCGCGCTGGTCTGCACCGACCGCATGCAGCAGGCCGCGCAGGCCGTCCGGATTGTGTGCGTAGTCGAGCACGACCTGCAGCGCGTCGAAGTCCCAGCGCTGCAATCGTCCCGGGTTGTCGTCGCGCGCGTCTCCGAACCGCAGCAACGTGCCGGCGATGGTGTCCGCCGCGACGCCGAGCGCGGCGGCAGCCAGTGCCGCGGCCGCGATGTTGGCGATGTTGTAAGCGGCGCGCGCCTGCAGCGTCAGCGGCATCGCCGCGATGCTGCCGAGGTCATGTTCATCGCCACGATAGTGCAACCTCAGGGCGCCCTCGCGGACGCCACAGGTCGCGCCACCCGCCTGGCGATGCGCCTGCAGTTCGTCCGAGTCGTAGTCGAGTGCGAACCAGCCGATCGGGCACGACAAGGTTCGCGACCGCCGTTGCAGTACGGGATCGTCGGCGTTCAACACCAGCAGGCCGGCGTCGCCGATCGCCCGCGCGACCGTGAGCTTGACCATGGCGAGATCGTCGAGATCGTGCACGCCGTACTCGCCAAAATGATCGGCGGCGATGTTGGTGACGACCGCGGCATCGGCCGAACACGTCGCCAGGCCGCGGCGCAGAATGCCGCCGCGCGCGGTTTCCAGGATCGCGGCCTGCGCGTCGCGCTGTCGCAGCGCCGTGCGGGCGCCGGTCGGCCCGGAGAAATCGCCGGACTCGAGCGTCTGCCCATCGAAGAACACGCCATCGGTACAGCTGTGTGCGGTGTGCCAGCCGTGCGCGCGCGTCATCGCCGCGACCAGGCGCACGGTGGTGGTCTTGCCGTTGGAGCCGGTGACCAGCACGGTCGGGATCGCGTGCAGTGCCGGCCAGTCGACGGCGGTCGTGGCGGGTAGCGCATCCATCGCCCACACCGCGCTGCCGTCGCCCGCACCGATCGACACGGCATCGTCGTCGGGCAGGAACGGAAGCGCGCGCCTGGCCGCTTCACGTTGCAGGGCACGCAACGCGGGATTGGCCTCGGCGCGGGCGGCAGCCTGCAGCGTGCGCAACGCGGAGTCCGCGTCCCAGATCGCGGCATGGCCAGGCGTGTGCAGCGCGAGGAATCCTTCTGCGCCTGCCCCGTGCAGCGCGGCCGACCACCAGGCCCATTCGTTGACCTCGGTCGCCGTATAAAGCTGGTCGGACGGCGCAGCGAAGGCCAACGAGGCCCCCGAGCGATGCTCCCGGACCACGACCTTGTCGTCCGGCCAGCCGAGCGCCTTGCGTGCGACATCGATGCGATCGCGCCAGCGCGCCAGCGCTTCGCCCTGGAATGGCAGGCCGGCTGCGGTCTCCAGCGCCGCGCCGGTGCCGGGAAAATAGACGTTGCAGCCGGTCAGCCGGCGCGAATCCTCGAACGGTTCCGGATGCACGGCGCGTCAGTCGCTCTCTTCGCGTTCGAACACCAGCCCGCGCTCCTCGCGCACGACCCCTTCCATCGCCGCGAACATCGATTCGTCCTGACGCGTGTCCAGCGCCGGCAATTCGACGCGCGCCGCGACCCTCGGCGCCTCGCCGGTGGGCTGGAACTTGGTGATCTGCTTCCAGGTGCGGGTCAGCGCATCTGCGAACACCAGTACGAGGTCGCCGTGCACGGCCATGCGCAAGGCGGCATCGACGGCCAGTTGCTCGTCCGGAATGATGTCGATCGCGGCATCGTTGACGCCCTGCGCCTTCAACTCGGTGGCGATGATGCGCGGCACCTCGTCACCATCGCGACCACGCAGGGCGTCGTCGCGGCGTACGACATAGCGATCGAACTTGCCGGCGACCACGCCGGCGATCGCGCGCAGGTCCTCGTCGCGACGGTCGCCGGGCCCGGCCAATACGACGATGCGGCGGCCGCTGACGTCCAGGCGCTGCACGAGGTCAGCCATCACGCCTACGGCGTGCGCGTTGTGGCCGTAATCCATCAGCACCTTGAACGGATGCTCGTTGTAGACGTTCATGCGCCCCGGCACCTGGAAGAACGTGGTGTCGAAGGTACGCAGACCCTGCCGGATCGCATCGAGCTTGATGCCGAGCGAGAACGCCATCGCTGCGGCCACCATCGCGTTCTGCACGTTGTGCAGCGCGCGCCCCTCGAGGGTGGCGGGAATCAGGTGCGTCCACATCAGCGGAATATGGCCGCCCTTGTCGTACAGCGTGATCATGTGGCCGTTGACGCCCGCCTCCAGCGCACAGGCGCGGCCGCCGGCGCGGATGTGCTCGCGTACCAGGCCATGCGAGGGATTCATCGTCACGTAGCAGATGGTCTTTGCGTCGGTGTACGCCGACATCTTCAGCACGTTGGGGTCGTCGGCGTTAAGCACGGCGCATTCCTTCGCGACCTCGACGACGATGCGCTTGATCTGCGCGAGTTGTTCAAGCGTGTCGATGCCCTTGAGGCCGAGGTGGTCGGATTGCACGTTCAGCACAGCACCGACGTCGACTTCCGGCACGCCCATGCCCGCGCGCAGCAGGCCGCCGCGCGCAGTCTCGAGCACGGCGATGTCGATGTGCGGATCGGACAGCACCATGCGCGCGGACACCGGTCCGGTCATGTCGCCTTCGACCGTGCGCTGGCCGTCGATGTAGACACCGTCGGTGGTGGTCAGGCCCGGCGTATAGCCGGCCATCTTGGCGATGTGCGCGAGCATGCGCGCGGTAGTGGTCTTGCCGTTGGTGCCGGTGATCGCCGCGATCGGCACGCGCGCGGGCGTGCCCGGCGGGAACAGCATGTCGATCACCGGCCCGGCGGCGTCGCGCGGCGTGCCTTCGCTCGGCGCGACGTGCATGCGGAAGCCGGGTGCGGCATTGACCTCGCAGATACCGCCGCCGATGGTCTTGTAGCTCTCGGCGATGTTGGTCGAGATGAAATCCACGCCGCCCACGTCGAGGCCGATCGCGCGCACCGCGCGCACGGCCATGTCGCGGTTGTCGGGATGGATGATGTCGGTGACGTCGGTGGCCGTGCCGCCGGTGGACAGGTTCGCGGTCGAGCGCAGATAGACGATCTCGTCCTGCTTCGGTACCGAATCGGCGCTGTAATCCACGCGTTCCATCATCATCTGCGCCTGCGCATCGAGCTCCAGGCGCGTGAGCACCTTCTCGTGGCCGACGCCGCGGCGCGGATCCTGGTTCACGTGCTCGACCAGCGCGGCGATCGTCCGCTTGCCGTCGCCAACGACGTGGCCGGGCGTGCGCTTGGTCGCGGCGACCAACTCGCCGTTGATGACCAACAGGCGATGGTCGTCGCCACCGACGAAGGTTTCGACGATGACCGACCGGGAATGCTCGCGCGCCGACTCGAATGCGGCGCGGATGTCGTCGTCGTCGGTGATGTTGATGGTGATGCCGCGGCCATGATTGCCGTTGTACGGCTTGAGCACGACCGGACCGCCGAGCTTGCGCGCGGCCTTCAGCGCCTCGGTGTTGCTCGACACCAGTTCCTGGCGCGGCACCGGCAGGCCGAGCGAGCCGAGGATCTTGTTGGTTTCCTCTTTGTCGCTGGCCAGCTCCACTGCGATGTACGGCGTCTTGCCGGTCACCGTCGCCTGGATGCGCTGCTGATATTTGCCATGGCCGAACTGGATCAGCGATTGCTGGTTCAGGCGCAGCCAGGGGATGTCGCGCTCCTCGGCAGCGCGTACCAGCGAGGCCGTCGAAGGGCCGAGCGCGCGGCGCTGCGCGTAGCGGATGAAGTCGTCGCGCGCCTCGTCCCATTGCCAGTCGTCGGGCACGCTGCCGGGCGTGCGCAGGTCGGCGGGAAGCAACGAGTTCATCAGCTTCAAGCCGAGGTCGCCGGCGGCGATGCCCTCCTCCTTCTGCGCGTACTCGTACACCACCGAGTACACGCCGGGACGATCCTCGCTGATGCTGCGCGTCTTGCCGAAGGTCACATCCTCGCCGGCGACATTCTGCAATTCGATCGCCACGTGCTCGAGCACATGGCCAAGCCAGGTGCCCTCGCCCTCGCGCATGCGGCGGATGAAGCCGCCGGGTTCGCGATACGAGCAGCCGTGGTCGGCCAGGCCGGGCAGCGCCGCCACCAGGCCGTCGACGAAGGCCGCGCCGAGCTTGCCGGTCGGCCAGGCCTCGAGCGCGCCGAGGTCGAGTTCCAGCCGGATGACCGGAAAATGGGCATACAGCGACGGCCCGACATAGACGGCGCGATTGAGGATCCGCATGGCTACCTCACCAGCTTTCAGGTTTTCTGTGTCGCCAATGTACCCGGCGAGGCCTGACGCGTGTGCAGGTTGTAGGTGGCGCCGGCGACCAGGATGTGCACGGTCAGGCCGAGCAGGCAGACCGGCTGGCTCTGGCTGACGTCGGCCATCGACGAGAATTCCATCCCGCCGGCATCGACCACGGTGACCGAGCCGCTGCCCTCGACCTCGAGCGTGTTGTCGGGGCCGATGAAGGCCGCGGTGTCCTCGTCCAGGCCGATGCCGATCGCGAACGGGTTGTACGCCAGCGCCGCGACCAGGCGGCCGAGGCGGTCGCGCTGGCGGAAGTGCTGGTCGATGATGAAGCGATTGGTCAGCCCCAGGCCCGGCGCCAGGCGCACGCTGCCCGCGCGGGGGGATGACCCTTCCTTGCCGAACGCGATCATGTGTTCGCTGAGGATGCTGGCGCCGGCGCTGGTGCCGGCGACCGGGACGCCGCGCGCGTTGCGTTCGCGGATCAGCTTGGCAGCGGGCGTGCCACCGATGATCGTGGAGATGCGCAGCTGGTTGCCGCCGGTGAAGAACACGCCCGAGGCACCCTCGATCTCGCGCAGGAGATCCTCGCGCTGGCCGTCGTTGCGCTCGACGAAATCGATCGCGACCGAGCGCCCGGCTTCGAGCCGCTCGAACAGCTCGACGTAGCGTTGGCCAGTGTCGGCCTTGCGGCTCGCGGTCGGGATGATGACGATGTTGGCATCGCGCCCGCCGCACAGCTGCACGAAACGCTTGAGGATGCGACGCCGCGTCTCACGGTCCTCGGCGCCACCGATGGGGACGATCCAGCCACGCTCCTCGCCCTCGGCGACCCTGCTCGGACACATGCAACCACGACTCCTGCTGGCGAGTGGCGCAGCGGACTCGGCCCGTTGCACCTTGTTCGCCAAAAATAACATGCCGTGCCGGCTGGCCAACGATATCGGCGGTCGGGCCACAGCGAAAATCCCGGAAACCCTCACCGTCATCCCGTCGGCTTTCAACAGCCGAACGGCTGGTCAAGCGGATGACGGTACTGGTGACCGGTCCTCCTCAGTGGCTGCCGTAGGCGCGCTCGACGCGCGCCACGCGCACCTCGAAATGGTCGTACCACAGCCAGCGCCCGCGCTCGCGGATGACCGAGTTCTCGGACTGCGCCTTCCAAGTGGAAATCGCATCCTCGTTCGTCCAGTAGCTCACGGTGATGCCGAACCCGTCGGTGCCGCGCGTACTTTCCATGCCCAGGAATCCCGGCACTCTTTTCGCCAGCGACAGCATGTGATCCGACGCTGCTTCGTAGCTGTCGTTGTCGTTGTCCTTGCGCCGCGAACTGAAGATCACCGCAAAGTACGGTGGCCTAGGCAGTGCCGCGAACCGGTCCTGCGACTGCTCCTGCTCCATGACGTTCCCCCTGTGCCTGCGTCGTGCAGACGAACTGCGCGAGTCTGGCACGGGCTTCGCCACTGGCGAGGGCTTCACGCGCGCGCATGACGCCACTGTCGATCGAATCTGTGACGCCCGCCGCATAGAGCGCGGCGCCGGCGTTCAAGGCGACGATGTCGCGCGGCAGGCCGGGCTTGTCGTCGAGCGCCTCGCGCAGCATCGCCATCGACTGCTGCGCGTCGTCGACCCGCAGGTTGCGGCTGGCGGCCATGGCGATGCCGAAATCCTCCGGATGGATGTCGTACTCACGTATCTCGCCGTCGCGCAGCTCGCCGACCAGCGTGGCCGCGCCGAGCGAGATCTCGTCCATGCCGTCGCGGCCCCAGACCACCAGTGCACGCTCGGCGCCGAGTTCCTGCAGCACACGCACCTGGATGCCGACGAGGTCGGGGTGGAATACGCCCATCAGGATGTTGGGCGCACCGGCCGGATTGGTCAGCGGGCCGAGGATGTTGAACAGCGTGCGCACGCCCATCTCGCGGCGCACCGGCGCGACGACCTTCATCGCCGGATGGTGCAGCGGCGCATACATGAAGCCGATGCCGCATTCGGCCAGGCAACGCGCCACTTGCTGCGGGGTGAGTTCGATGTCGGCGCCGAGCGCCTCGAGCACGTCCGCGCTGCCGGATTTCGACGACACGCTGCGATTGCCGTGCTTGGCGATGCGGGCGCCCGCCGCCGCGGCGACGAACATCGCCGCGGTGGAAATATTGAAGGTATGCGCGCCGTCGCCGCCGGTACCGACGATGTCGATCAGGTGCGTCTTGTCGGCGACCGGCACCGGCAACGCAAACTCGCGCATCACCGTGGCCGCGCCGGCGATTTCGCCGACGGTTTCCTTCTTGACGCGCAAGCCGCTGAGGATCGCGGCGGTCATGGTGGGCGAGACTTCGCCGCGCATGATCTGCCGCATCAGGTCGACCATCTCGTCGTGGAAGATCTCGCGGTGCTCGATCGTGCGTTGGAGAGCTTGTTGCGGGGTGATGGGCATGGGTCGGGATTCGTGAATCTGGGAAGCGTTCGTAGGGTGGGCCCTGGCCCACCGCTCCCTTCGATAAGCAAGCGACCGGAGGGACCGCAATGGTGGGCCTGGGCCCACCCTACGTCATCGTTACCGTTCCAGGAAATTCTTCAACAAAGCATGTCCGTGCTCGGTCAGGATCGACTCGGGATGGAACTGCACGCCTTCGACCGGATGCTCGCGGTGGCGCAGGCCCATGATCTCCTCGACCGAGCCGTCGTCGTTCTCCGTCCACGCCGTGATTTCCAGGGCCTCGGGCAAGGTCGCGCCATCGACGACCAGCGAGTGATAGCGCGTGGCCTCGTATCCATCCGGCAGGCCCGCGAACACGCCGCGTCCCTGGTGGCGGATGCGCGAAGTCTTGCCATGCATGATCCGGCCCGCGCGCACCACATCGCCGCCGTAAGCCTGGCCGATGCTCTGGTGGCCGAGGCAGACGCCCAGGAGGGGCGTCGTCGCGCCCAGCACGCGCACCACGTCCAGCGACACGCCGGCCTCGTTCGGGGTGCAGGGCCCCGGCGAAATGACGATGCGCTCCGGCGCCAGCCGCGCGATCTCCTCGACCGACAACTCGTCGTTGCGCACCACCTTCACCTCGGCGCCCAGCGTCTGCAGGTACTGGACGAGGTTCCAGGTGAAGCTGTCGTAGTTGTCGATCATCAACAGCACGGCGACTCCGGCGGCGGAGCCGCACGAGAAGGCAGGTTTCGGAGCCGGCAATCTATCGGCGCGAGGCGCGCGTGGCAAACCGCGCCCCGCGAACGTGTGCGGACTACGCCGTCACGGCCGGCCGGGACAGCGCCCGCTGGTGCACGGCGGCAGGGGTGTGGCGGGGAGAATCGGTCGCCCGCGCTCGGGAATCGTCACGGCGGTAGCGGCGCCGAGACCACAGAGCGCATTGCGACGGCCAACGCCGCCAGCTGCGCAGATCGAGACGACGAATCCGTTGCTGTTCTCGGACAGCACCCGCACGCTGAACGTAGCTGCTGGCGCGGTCCATGTCTCCCCGACCTTGAACATCGAGCCTTCATTGTTAGCGCGATTGGCCGGTGGCACGGCGGCGTCCATGCTCCATGCCGGCTCGTTACGCGCCGTATCGACCTGATGGATGATCACCGCGTTGCCGGCGAGGTTGGCGTCGTAGTTGCCGACGCGCTTGCGTGCCTCGATGGTGTAGTAACGGCTCGTGGGCTGGCCCGGCACGCGCACCACGATCACCTGCGTCTGCGACGATCCGGCCAGGCTTGCGCGATCGAGCTGGATGCCCGAGACAATCGTTCCCGCAGTGATCGTGCGCTTGCGCGCCGCATCCACCCATCCGAGCTGGTCGCGATGGTAGGTGCTGATGTGCTTGGCGATCGTACCGTAGGTGGCATTGCTGGCCGCGTTGTTCCAGGCGTCGCTCATCACGTCCCACGGGTTGTCGTAGGGATCGCTGTCGCCATCGGAGTTGTTGGCATGCGGCAGGCCGTAGCCGTGCCCCATCTCGTGCGCCAGCGGCGCGAGGTTGCCGAACGACCACGGCGGATTCCAGGTCGAGCTCCAGCACTTGTTGATGCCGTCGAGCGTCGTGCAGCGACCGCCGCCCCAGGCGTAGCCGTCGAGGTCGCCGTTGAACATCATGTTGATGCCCTGCACGCCGCCGTTGGCGGCGAAGTTGACGGTCGCGTTGGCTGCAGTGGTGCAATCGTTGAACAGCTGGTTGAGGTTGGCCGATTGGCCGGGGGGAATGTAGAACGACCGCGGCTGAGGCAGCACGAACCAACCATGCGCGCTGCTGCCGGTGAGGTTGATCTTGTCGTAGGAGACTTCGCGCCAGTAGTGGTCGAGCTGGCCAGGACCATTGCCGTACTGCCCCGCGAAGAAGCTCAGCGGCTGCTGCTCGGTCGCGATGTCGCTGAACTTGCACATCAGCGTCACCCAGACGGTCGTGCCGAGGATCTTGTTGCCGGCCTTGGCGGCGTCCGCCGGGACGATGGCATCGATGCCGTAAGGCGTTGCGCCTTTCGACACCGGCGAGAAATCGACTGCGATGCGACGGCCCGCCAATGAATACAAGTCGCCTGCAGCGCGCAGGGCCTGCATGGGATCGAGTGCGAAGCGCTGTCCGTCATCCCTTACCAGTGCAGCACGGAACTGCGCTTGGCCGCGGCCCTGAGCCGGGTCGCCCCATTGCATTTCGAGGCGGCCTTCGACCACGGTTGCCCGGGCGGCCATCGACCACAGCAAGGCCATCAAAGCCGTCAACATCACCGCGATCGTCTTCATTGCTGCGCTCCCTACGACTCCCCTGATTGGACCGGAGTATGCCGGGACGACGCAGCCAGTGCAGCGTCGATGGAGGCATCCATCAGCGCGAGTCATGTTCTGCGAGCTCGATCACATCGACCGGCCCGGTTGGACACGGCCAACTTGAATTGCATCGCTTTCTTTATAAGCCCCTGGCCGCCTCGGCCACCGCCCGGAACAACGCCCTGCCCTTGCTCATCGTCTCCTCCCACTCCTTCTGCGGATCGGAGTCATGGACGATGCCGGCGCCGGCTTGCACGTGCAGGCGGCCGTCCTGGATGACGGCGGTGCGGATGGCGATGGCGGTGTCGGCGTCGCCGTGCCAGCCGATGTAGCCGATGCTGCCGGCATAAACGTTGCGCTTGACCGGCTCGAGTTCGCGGATGACTTCCAGCGCGCGGATCTTCGGCGCGCCGCTGACCGTGCCCGCCGGGAACGTGGCACGCAGCACGTCGGCATAGCTCAGGCCCGCCTTCAGCTTGCCGGTGACTTCGCTGACGATGTGCATCACGTGGCTGTAGCGCTCGATCACGAACTGCTCGCCGACTTCGACCGTACCCGGCTCGGCGACGCGGCCGACGTCGTTGCGGCCGAGGTCGATCAGCATCAGATGCTCGGCGCGCTCCTTGGGATCGGCCAGCAGTTCGGCTTCCAGCGCAGCGTCGAGTTCGGGCGTCGCGCCGCGCGGGCGCGTGCCGGCGATCGGGCGCACGGTGATCTCGTCGCCCTGCTGCCGCACCAGGATCTCGGGCGAAGAGCCGACCACCTGCGTGCCGCCGACATCGAGGAAATACATGTACGGCGATGGGTTCAGCGCACGCAGGGCGCGATAGACGTCGACAGGGCGTGCCTGGAACGGCACCGACAGGCGTTGCGACAGCACCACCTGGAAGATGTCGCCGGCAATGATGTAGTCCTTCGACTTCTCCACCGCGGCGATGAATCCCTCGCGCGTGAAGCCGGAGACGAAATCGGCCTCGTCGAGCGCCAACGGCTGCAGCGTCTCCGGATAGCCGGCGCCGGCGTGGCGCAGGCGATGGCTGAGCTCGTCCAGTCGGCGGTTGGCGCGCGCCCAGGCCTGCGCCTCGCGCGGGTCGGCGTGCACGATCAGGTACAGGCGGCCCTTGAGGTTGTCGAAGACCGCGACTTCCTCGCTGAGCATCAGCAGGATGTCGGGCGTGCCAAGTTCGTCGCGACGCGCACTCGCCGCATCATTGGCGAAGCGCGGTTCGATGTACTGGATGCATTCGAAGCCGAACCAGCCGACCAGGCCGCCGGTGAAGCCCGGCAGGCCTTCGAGTCTGGGCACGCGGTGCTCGCCGCGCAGGCGCTCGACCTCCGCGAACGGATCGGCGACCTCGCGCGTCTGCGTCGCCTCGCCGTAGTCGGTGACCGACAAGATATGGCCGGCGAACGCATACACGCGCCTGGCCGGCAGGCCGATGATCGAATAGCGGCCGAAGCGCTCGCCACCTTCGACGGATTCGAACAAATAGGTATACGGGCCGTCGGCCAGCTTGAGGTAGACCGACAGCGGCGTGTCGAGGTCGGACAGCACCTCGCGCACCACGGGAATACGCGTGTATCCGGCGTCGGCGAGGGACTGGAACTGTTCGGCGTCGAGGTGCATGCGGGACCGCGCACTGGATGAGGGGGCAGTATGCCAGCGCGCGGCTCGGGCTACGGGCGCGCTTGCGCATGCCGGCGCGTGATCACGGCTAGGCCGCGGATTCAACGTTGCCGGACAGCAACGGACTTCCCGCCGGCAGGTGCATGCGCACGCGCCGCGCAATGCAGTCGATGCGGAAGCGCGTCGACTCGACCGGTTCGCCGTCGAGGTTGAGCGTGAATGGCCGCGGCGCCTCGATGATCACCCACGGCAGTTGCCTGCGTTCCGCGACGCGCTCCAATGCGGCGGCTCTGCCCTCGCTGAGCACGGTGCCGATCGTGCTGCCGACCTCGCCCTCGAGCGACGGCACGATGGTCAGGTCGAGCAGGCCGTCATCGATCACCGCATCCGGACACAAGGCCTGGCCGCCGCCGGCCTGCCTGCCGTTGCCGATACCGAGCGCGATGAAGCCTCCGCGCCACTCGAACGATGCGCCGTCGACGCTCGGGCCGGTGATCCGCGCCTCGATCGGCTCGATGCGACCGAGCTTCGCCATGCCGGTGACGAGATAGGCGAGTCCGCCGAGCATTTTCTTGAGGCCTTCGTTGGTCTCGGACGTGACCTGCGTGCCGAAGCCGCCGCTGGCGAGATTGGCGCACCAGTGCGTGCGTCGATCGGCTTCGAGCTTGAGCAGATCGATCGCCTGCGCGCGGCGCGCCTGGATCAGTTCAAGCGCGGCCATCGGCTCGACCGGGATCTGCGCGGCCGTGGCGAAGTCGTTGGCGGTACCGAGCGGCACCAGGCCGAGCGACGGCAAGGTAACGGCATCCTCGTCGCGATGCGCGAGCGTGGTCGCGACTTCGCTGAGCGTGCCGTCGCCGCCGGCGGCGATGATCGTGTCGATCCGGTCGTCGATGGCTTCGGCCACGTAACGTTCCGCATCGCCGCCTTCCCAGGTCACGCGCACGTCGACGGAGATTCCCTTCTCGCGCATCGCCAGCACGGCATCACGCAGGGGATCGTCGCCCGCGGACTTGCCGTTGAGGATCAGGCGCCAGTGCAGCTTCGGCATGGATAGTCTCTCGTCATCATCTTCACGAGAGGCTAGCAGCGTCGCATTCGCGATCGGTGAATGTCACCGGATCGTCATCGATGCGGCGGAACATGGAAGGCCATAGCAAGGACGACGGGCGGAGGCTGGATTGCCTCCATTTTTCCAGGGCCGATGCCGGGCAACCGGCACCGGCCTTTTCAATGCACGATCAACGCGTCGCGGCGACCGCGTCGCGCATGCGGCCGATCACCTGTGCATAGTCCGGCTGGCCGAAGATCGCCGAGCCCGACACGAACGTGTCGGCGCCCGCCGCGGCGATCTCGCCGATGTTGTCGGGCTTGACGCCGCCGTCGATCTCGAGCCGGATCTCGCGGCCGCTGCGCTCGATGCGCTCGCGCACGCGCCTGAGCTTGTCGAGCGCGGATGGAATGAAGGATTGTCCGCCGAAGCCGGGATTGACCGACATCAGCAGCACCAGGTCGAGCTCGTCGAGCACGTAGTCGAGCACTTCGACCGGGGTCGCCGGGTTGAGCACCAGCCCGGCCTTGCAGCCGTGCGACTTGATCAGCTGGATGGTGCGATGCACGTGCGCGCTGGCTTCGGGGTGGAAGCTGATGAGGCTGGCGCCGGCCTTGGCGAAGTCGGGTACGATGCGGTCGACCGGCTCCACCATCAGGTGCACGTCGATCGGCGCGGTCACGCCGTGCTTGCGCAGCGCCTCGCAGACCAGCGGTCCGATGGTGAGGTTGGGCACGTAATGGTTGTCCATCACGTCGAAGTGCACCCAGTCGGCGCCGGCCGCGAGCACGTTGTCGACCTCTTCGCCGAGCCGGGCGAAGTCAGCGGACAGGAGGGAGGGGGCGATGATGGTCGGAAGCATGGCTGAGCCGGCGGAGGCGATGCGCGGATTCTAGCTTGCCCCCTGCGGCTCCCGGCCCCTGAACCTGCTAGCGACGACCCTTGCGCCGCAACACCTTGATGCGGTCGTAGGCGCCATTGATCGCACGCGCCTTGCCCTCGGCCTGCCGTCGCAGTTCGTCGGCGGCGCCGGTGAGCTTGTCGGGGTGGTACTGCGTGATCAGCCGGCGATAGGCGAGGTCGACCTCGGCATCGCTGGCCTCCTCGGTCAGGCCGAGCACGGCGTAGGGATTATCGCGCGGGCTCTTGAACCAGTCGGCGTCGAAGGCGTGGCCGATCAGCAGGCCGATCAGCGCGCCCAGCAACGGGTTGCCGCGCAGCAAGGCCGCGCCAGCGAAGATGCCAAGCAACTTGCCGTACCAACGCCTCATGGAGTCGTCTCGCCTTTCATCGCTGCCTCCAGCCCGTGCCGGCGCGAGTGTACCTGCCGGCGCGCGCCTGGCCGCCGTAAACTAGCCGCTTTGACGGGGAAAGCGCTTGGCGACCACGTTGCTGACATCCGACCTGCCCGGCCTGGCGCTGCGTCATCGCGGCAAGGTGCGTGACCTGTTCGACCTTGGCGACGAGACGCTGCTCATGGTCGCGACCGACCGCCTCAGCGCCTTCGACGTGGTCCTGCCCGATCCGATCCCGGGCAAGGGCGAGATGCTGTGCCAGATCAGCAATTTCTGGTTCG
Organism: Luteimonas sp.; assembly: GCA_014380115.1. Classification (GTDB taxonomy): domain Bacteria; phylum Pseudomonadota; class Gammaproteobacteria; order Xanthomonadales; family Xanthomonadaceae; genus Luteimonas. The sequence continues at coordinate 15,213 of JACMKK010000150.1, forward strand.
CGCGCACCGCGCACCTGCTGCCCAACCACCTCACCGACATCGATGTCGCCAGCGTGCTGCCCGAAGGCGTCGACGCCGCGTTGTACGCACAACGGTCGGTCGTCGCGAAGAAGCTCAAGCCCGTGCCGGTGGAGGCGATTGCGCGCGGTTACCTGATCGGCAGCGGCTGGAAGGATTATCAGCGCACCGGCCGCGTCAGCGGCATCGCGCTGCCCGACCGCCTGCACCAGGCCGAACAGCTGCCACAACCCATCTTCACCCCGTCGACCAAGGCCGCCGTCGGCGACCACGACGAGAACATCGATTTCGACACGATGGTGCGCAGCATCGGCGCCGGACTCGCCGAGCAGGTACGCGACGCGACATTGCGCCTGTACGGCTTCGCCGCCGCCTACGCCGCCGAGCGCGGCATCCTGCTGGCCGATACCAAGTTCGAATTCGGCACCGATGCCGATGGCCGCCTGTATGTGATGGACGAGATGCTGACGCCGGACTCGTCGCGCTACTGGCCGGCCGACGAGTACCGCGTCGGCAGCAGTCCGCCGAGCTACGACAAGCAGTTCGTGCGCGACTACCTCGAGACGCTCGACTGGGACAAGACCGCACCGGGTCCGCGCCTGCCCTCGGACGTGATCGCGCGCACCCGCGCCAAGTACGCCGAGGCGCTGCAGCGGCTGGCCGGCATTTCCGTGGATTGATCGCGCCGACGCGCGCAGACTACGGTTCGGGCCCAAGCCTGCAGGAGATCGTCATGAACGCCACCACCCATGACCACGATCGACCGATCGACCGCTGGTTCGCCAGCTACTCCGGCGACCATCGCAACGACACCAACCAGTGGATCCACGTCTTCGCCGTGCCGGCGATCCTGTGGAGCGTGATCGCGCTGCTGTGGTGCATCCCGGTGCCGGGCACCTGGTTCCGCGCCGGGCTGTGGGCGGCGCTGGCGATGTTTCTGGCGTGGATGTTCTATTTCCGCGCCTCGCGCCGGCTCGGCACCGGCATGCTGGTGCTGTTCGTGGTGCTGTCGTGGCTGACCCGCTGGCTGTACGACGCGCTCGGCGTGCAGCAGTTGCTGATGCTGGCCAGCGCGGTATTCGTGGTGGCATGGATCGCGCAGTTCGTCGGACACAAGATCGAGGGCCGCAAGCCGAGCTTCCTCACCGACCTGACTTATCTGCTGATCGGTCCGGCGTGGGTGCTGGCGAAGCTGTATCGCAAGATGGGTTGGGGTTATTGATGCACCGCTCGTCCTTCCCGCGAAGGCGGGAACCAAGCGCCTCCCGGCCGCCAGCCGCTTCTGCTCCAGGCAGGACAGGCTCGAGCAAGACAGATTCAAGAAAGTCACTGGGTTCCCGCCTTCGCGGGGTTTTCAACAGCCGCGTGGCTGGTCATGACGGCGGAAAGACCGCTTGACCTCGCGCGCTTCCCTTGGAGGACGCGACCTCGCCCTGCTGCTCGTCATCTGCCTGGTCTGGGCCGTCAATTTCCTGACTTCGGCGTTCGCGCTGCGCGAGATTCCGCCCTTCCTGTTCACCGCGGTGCGCCTGGCGATGCTCGCCGTGCTGCTCGCGGCCTTCATCAAGCCACCGCCGCGCGGACAATGGCCGCGCCTGGCCGCCGTTGCGCTGATCATCGGCGTGCTGCATTTCGGCACCAGCTTCTGGGCTTTGCACATGGCCGGCGACCTGGCTTCGCCGGCGATCGTGATGCAGAGCTACGTGCCGATGGCCGCGCTGCTGGCCTGGTTGTTCCTCGGCGAGCGTTTCGGTTGGCGCACCGGATTCGCGATCGGCCTGAGTTTCGCCGGCGTGCTGGTGCTCGGTTTCGACCCGATGGTGCTCGACCATCCGGCGGCGCTGTTGGCGATGCTGGTGGCGGCGCTGCTCCTCGCGATCGGCACGGTGCTGATGCGCGGCTTGAGCGGCATCGACATGGCCAGCCAGCAAGGTTGGACGGCGATCCTGAGCGTGCTGCCGTTGCTCGCGTTGAGCGCGCTGTTCGAGCCGGGCAGCTTCGCCCGCCTGCGCGAGGCGAGTTGGATTGGCTGGGGCGGCGCGCTGTACGCAGCGGTGTTCGCCTCACTGGTTGGACATGGTCTGTATTACCGGCTCGTGCAGCGGCATCCGGTTGCGCAGGTCACGCCTTATCTGTTGCTGTCGCCGATGTTCGCAATCGCGCTGGGTATCGCCTTCTGGGGCGACCATCCGGGTCCGAAGCTGTGGATCGGCGGCGCGATGGTGCTTGGCGGCGTGCTGCTGATCGCGCTGCGTGCGCTAGCGAAGGCGCGTGCCTTGCCGGCGGCGGAAGAAATCTAGCGGGATTCCGCATTCCCCGTTTTCTAATCCAACGCGTCGAACATCTCCGCCGTCGGTCGAAACGGCCGCGGCGCATAGCCGAAATCGCGCACTGCCGGCGTGATGTCGAACACCAGGTCGCTGCGCATGCGCTTCACCGCGGCTTCGCCGAAACCCTGCGCGTACCCCGCTGCATGCGCGGCCGCCAGCAGCAGGTTGAACAGCGGTGACGGCACCTCGCTGAGTTTCGCCGGCGGTTCGATCACGGCGAGCACGCGCGCCACCATGTCCCGATAGGTCAGCGTCTCTCCGCCCGGCAACGCGTATGCCTGGCCGTGCGTAGCCGCCACGGTGGTAGCCGCGAACGCGGCCGCGGCGAGGTCGCGCACATGCACCGGCTGCCGCAGTCCGCGCGCATCGCGCGGCAGCACGAAGCGATGCCAGCGGCGGGCGATGTCGACGATTCGGCTCAACGTCTGGTCGCGCCCGGCGCCGTAGACCAGCGTCGGCCGCAACACGGTGGCCGCGGTAGCGCGTGCGGCCGCGCCTTCGAACACCGCGCGCTCGC
>JACMKK010000151.1 GCA_014380115.1 Luteimonas sp.
GGTCTCGGCGGAGTCGGCGCTCGAACCGGATTCGAGGGTGATGCTGCCGTTGACGGTTTCCAGGTTGCCGTAACCCTGGCCGGCCTCGGCGGTGATGCTGCCGTTGATCTTGTCGATGTCCTCGCCGGCGGCGAATGCCGCGGGCGCGGCGAAGACGAGGGCGATCGAGAGACACAGTGCATTGCGGTTGCGGGACATGGCGGCACCTTGGCGGAAGCGTGGAAGGCGAGACTAGCGGAGATGCTGCTGCGGGAGCAGGCTCCGAGACAGCTCGCGACACCGGTAGGGTGGACGCGCATGGCTACAATCGCATCTGTCCTTAGTCACTGGTCCCATCGTCGTGCCTGCATCCACGTTCACATCCGTCTCGACCCGCCCCAAGCCGGTGGTCTTGCTGATCCTCGACGGTTGGGGCCATCGCGACGACCCGGCCGACAACGCCCTGGCGCAGGCGCAATTGCCGAACTGGCGACGCTTGTGGTCGCAGGCGCCGCACACGCTGATCCATACCGAAGGCCGCCATGTCGGCCTGCCGGACGGGCAGATGGGCAATTCCGAGGTCGGCCACATGAACCTGGGCGCAGGGCGCATCGTCTACCAGGACCTGACCCGGATCGATGCCGCAATCGAGGACGGCAGCTTCTTCGCCAATGCCGAGCTGCGCGCAGCCTGCAGCGCGGCGCGCGAGGGCGGCCGTACCCTGCACGTGATGGGGCTGCTGTCACCGGGCGGCGTGCACAGCCATGAGCTGCAGATCTTCGCGATGCTCGAACTGGCGCGGCGCGAAGGCGTGCCCAAGGTCGCGGTGCATGCCTTCCTCGACGGTCGAGACACCCCGCCGCGCTCGGCGCAAGCGAGCCTGGACGCGCTGCAGGCGCGCTGCCAGGCGCTCGGCAACGCGTCCATCGCCAGCGTCAGCGGGCGCTACTTCGCGATGGATCGCGACAAGCGCTGGGACCGCCTGCGGCTGGCGTGGGATGCGATCATCGAAGCCAGCTCGCCGCACGTCGTTGCCGATGCGAACGCCGCGCTGCACGCCGCCTACGTGCGCGGCGAGAACGACGAGTTCGTCGCGCCCACCGTCATCGCAGGTGCCACGCCGATGCGCGACGGCGATGCGGTCGTGTTCATGAATTTCCGCGCCGATCGCGCTCGGCAGCTGACGGCGGCGTTCGTCGACCCTGCCTTCGATGGCTTCCAGGCGCGCCGTCCCGCATTGTCGCGCTTCGTCTGCCTGACCGAGTACGACGCCAGGTTGCCGGCGCGCGTGGCCTTCGCGCCCGACGACCTGACGCATACGCTCGGTGAATTGGTCTCGGCCAACGGCCTGAGCCAATTGCGCATCGCCGAGACCGAAAAATACGCGCACGTCACCTTCTTCTTCAGCGGCGGCCGCGAGGACGTCTATCCGGGCGAAGACCGCATCCTGGTGCCGAGCCCGAAAGTCGCGACCTACGACCTGCAGCCGGAGATGAGCTGCCCGGAACTGACCGCGAAGCTGGTCGAGGCGATCGCCTCGCGACGCTACGACGTCATCATCTGCAACATCGCCAATCCCGACATGGTCGGGCATACCGGCGATCTCGGCGCCGCGATCCAAGCCGCGCAGGCGGTCGACGTCGCGATCGGCGCGGTCGAGGCGGCAGTGCGCGCCCAACATGGCGCGCTGCTGATCACCGCCGACCACGGCAACCTCGAGATGATGCGCGACCCCGTGACCGGCCAACCGCACACGGCGCACACCGTCGGCCCGGTGCCGTTCGTCTATGTCGGCGAACACGCGGCCAAGCTGCGCGACGGCGGCGCCTTGCGCGATGTCGCGCCGACCATGTTCGAACTGCTGGGCCTGCCGCAACCGGCCGAAATGACGGGCCGGTCCCTGTTCGCCAGCCCTTGATGCGCGCACGCCTTTTGCCGCTGCTGTTGCTCGCGCTGGTCGCGGGCGCCTTCGTCGCCGATGCGCAGGCGCAGGGCAGCCGCGAGGCGCAGCGCAAGCTCGAGCGCGTCCAGCGCGAACTGAAGGACGTTGCCCGCGAGCGTCGCAAGATCGAGGGCCAGCGCGGCGATGCCAGCCGGCAGCTGCGCCAGGCCGACGAGCAAGTCGGCACTTCCACGCTCGCGCTGCGCAGGACCGAGACCGATTTGCAGCGCCAGCAATCGGCATTACTCGAACTGGAGCAACGCCGTGCCGCATTGCGCGACAAGCTCGGCGCGCAGCGCACCGAGCTCGCCGGCCTGCTGCGCGCGGCCTACACGATCGGCGGCGACGCGCCACTGAAGCTGATGCTGGCGCAGGATCGCGTCGCCGATGCCAGTCGCATGCTCACCTACCAGCGCTACCTGCAGCAAGAACGCGCACGGCGGATCGAGACGCTGCGCGCGGAGCTGGCCGGACTCGATGCGATCGAGCGCGAGATCGCGCGCAAGCAGGCCGCGCTCGATACCGCGCGTGCGCAACAACGCACGCAGCTGGCCACGCTCGAGCGCGATCGCCGCGCACGCGCGCAGACCGTGTCGCA
>JACMKK010000152.1 GCA_014380115.1 Luteimonas sp.
GCCGGTGCGAGGCCAGACATGGCGCCGACCTCGGACATCATCCGGTTGACGATTCCGCGCGCCGCCGGCCGGTGAACAGGTTGGTGATCGCCGTCTCTGCGGCGGCGTGATCGGGCGCGGCGCGGTTTCCGGTAGAGACGCTGGCTTCGGGCGTGAACAGATAGGCAGTGCCGGCCTGGACGGCTGCTGCACCCAGCGCGAGCGCCGCTACCACGCCCCGGCGGTCGACGATGCCTCCCGCCGCGATGACTTACACCTAGAGCATTCTCAGGTTGGGCGGAATCGCTGAGGGGATTCCCATTTTGCTGATCATGTGATTCATAGGGTGCCGTCACAGTGGAGGCGGCGATGGGATGGCGATCGGGGCAGAGCTACTCGCAGGACCTGCGGGATCGGGTGCTGGGGGCGGTCGACGGCGGGACGGCGGTGCGGCAGGTTGCAGCGACGTTCGGGGTGAGCATCGCCTACATCTACAAGGCGTTGATCCGTCGCCGGCTGACGGGGGATGCCGGGATCAACCCCAACCGGGGCCACAACCCGCGCAAGTTGTCGCCTGAGCAGGAACTGGCGCTCGCGGCCTACATGCGCTCGCGCCCCGGGGTCACGCTGGCGCAGGCGCAAGCCTGGCTGTCGGTCGAACAGGGCGTCGTGCTCAGCACGGGCGCGACCTGGAATACGGTGCGCCGGCTCGGGCTGTCGTTTAAAAAAAGCCCTGCGCGCAGCCGAGCAGGATCGCCCCGATGTCACCGCGCGGCGGACGATGTGGAAGGCGGCACAGCCGTTCATCGACCCTGAGAGCCTCGTCTTCCTCGACGAGACCGGGGTCAACACCAAGATGGCCCGCCTTTATGGCTGGGCGCCAGTCGGCGAGCGATGCCACGACGCCGTCCCGTTCGGCTACTGGAAAACGATGACCTTCATCGCCGGCCTGCGCCTCAGCGGGATGACCGCCCCCTGGGTGCTCGATGGGCCGATGGATGGCGATGCCTTCCGGGTTTACGTCCATGACGTCCTCGGCCCAACCCTGCGACGCGGCGACGTTGTCGTGCTCGACAACCTGCCTGCTCACCGGGTCGCCGGGATCCGCAAGGCGATCACCGCCAGGCGGGCCCAACTCTTCTACCTGCCGCCCTACAGCCCAGACCTGAACCCTATCGAGATGGCGTTCGCCAAACTCAAAGCCCTGCTGCGACAGCAACCAGCACGAACCATCGACGCCCTCGTCGCGCGCATCGGAGACATCCTCGACCGCTTCCAATCGACCGAATGCGCCAATTTCTTCAAAGCCGCCGGATATCCACGCTCAATGTGAAAATGCTCTAGTTCCAAGGAACAGCGATGAACATCGTGAGCGAGACGGTCGAGAAATTGTTCTCAGCGGCTCAGGCTCAGGCGTGTTCGACCAGCAGGCGGCCAATGCCTTGGCTTTGCCTGTGATGGCGGACCGCCAGTTCACAGACGTGGAGAACAGTCTTGCGCGGCTCTGCGTTGAGGAACCCGATCAGCCTGTCGCCGTCGGTGGCGGCCGATGAAGCCTTGCCCGATGAGTTCCACATCGCGCTCGACGGACTAAACGCCGTCGTCGGCGATCCACGCGAGCTTTGCGATTCTGCGAAAGGTATTTCCCTGCGGATCGCTCGATCGCAAGCAGCTTCGGCGAGTCGTTCGGAGCGGCCTTGCGGATAACGATCATGGCCGGATCATAGGGGCACCGGCTCTAAATCACTAGGATCGATAGGCCGCGCAGCGTAGGTGGCCCAATGCAACGGTTGCATGCAACCGTTGCATTGGGCGCTAAGCTATGGGATATCAGTGCGCTAATGCCGGGTTAAGGACTCGCAGGATGGCAGGTGTTGAAGGCTTCGGAGAGAAGTTGACGCTGACGCTGAAAGCCTTGTCGATCAGCCGCGGCCGGCTTGCCGCCGACGTTGGTGTCGACAAGTCGATTGTGGGACGGTGGTGCTCGGGTGCAGTGCAGCCGTCGGCGCATAATCTGTCGCGGTTGACCCAGGCCATTGCGGCCCGACAGCCCGGCTTCAACATGCTGCATTGGGAAGGCCCGTTGCGGGAGCTTGCCGCCGTGCTCGATATCGATTTGGAGCGCTTCGAAGTGGGCAATGCTCCGACGCATGGAACGAGGGCGTCGCTGCTGCCGAACTCGCTCCTAGACACGGCGAGAACATTTACTGAGGGCCGCGGTCACACCTACGAGGGCTTTTGGCGATCCTCACGGCCATCGGTGATCATGCCGGGGCGTATCTTCCATGACGAGGGAATGATCCGGATAGGCAACAGTGGACATCTTGAACTGCGGATGGGTGGTGGCGGCCTGCTGTTTCAAGGCGTCATCCTGCCGATCGAAGGCAATTTGTTCGTGATCCTTCACGACTCGGTCGGTCAGACGCCGATCTTTCTGATACTGGGCTGTGTGACACTGCCCAAGGCCCAAGTTCTTGATGGTCTTGCCTTGGTTGCGTCGCTCAATGCCGGCCGCGAACCGTCGGCCTACCCAATCGTTTTCGAGCGAATAGGCGATGTGTCGGGAGATCAAGCGGCCGACGATGAACAATGTGCGGCACTGATCTCCGCCAATGTATCGTTGGCACCCGAAGACACGACGCCCAAACCGCTCGAACGCCACCTGTTTCGTGACGCCGGACCAATCGCGGCCGCTGCAGGTGGTCAGCTTTTTCTGACCGCCAGCATCGCGAATAGTCTGTCACGCGGCGTAACCATTGGGGGCGCCTTGACCGGATAAAGGCAACAATCACGCGGCGCCGCCGTCAACATCCGGGGCCTGAAATTGCCGCTGCTCCCGCCTAAGGTCACGCTGTTGCCCCGCACTTGAGATTAGACACGCGGGGCGAACTTCTGACCAGAACTGGTCACATGATCGGAGTCGCGCTGGGTAAGTCGTCCTTAATATCATCGAAGTTCGCAGCACCCACCAGGCGCTGTAGCAACAACACGCTGGGTCCACGCGGCATTTGTTTGCCAGCAAAGAGCTTCAAGGGCTGTAGAGGCCAGCGGTTCCGTGTATCCCATTCTTCTCAAGCCCTCCAGCAACTTAACGATAGTCGTCTTACTGAACTAGAGTCTGGGATGTCACTACCAAGTTGTGATGTTTGATCATCGTCTGCAGGGAACCGTTGAACAATGTCAGATGTCCATACTGTACAGGTTCGCTGCTCGTGTAACTTGGATTAATCGAGCGCCGCCCTGGCGAGTTGGTGGTAAGCTCAACAGGGCGACGCTATGTGGCTGCGGTTCTATTTGCGCCAGACGGCGACCTGCCGGGATCCGCAGGTATATGCGCTGGTGCGCTTAAAGCCCTGCCCCGCGTAAAGCGCGTCCTTGTCAGCTGCGATCGCAGCAGTCATCCCATGGTGCGAGCGCCACTGTCCGCTGGCCGGCTGCCATTCGGCACTGTAGCTCGAACCGTTGCCGGCGCAGCTGATCCACTTTGGGATCATGCCCGAGTCGGACATGTGGTCGAAAAGACCCTGGTACTCCTCGTCCGGCGTGCCCTTCCAAGTGTAGCTGCCCGGTTTCCGTGGCGCCCATACCAGCACAGGTGCGTTGGGCAGCACGCCGTCGACGGCGCTCCAGGGGCCGTTGAAGCTTGCCTTGTCGCCGGCGTAGGAGGTGGTTAGACCGCGCGTGAACAACATCTTCTGGGGCTTGCCGTCCTTCTCCATATGGACATGCAGATGCGGGCTGCTCGACGATCCCGAGTTGCCGATCCGCCCGAGCATCTGACCTGCGGCGATCGAAGCGCCGGTCGCAACTTCGGTGTTGCCCTTCGCTTTCGTAAACAGGGTGTCGTTGTGCGGGCAAAGCGCCGCGGGGATGCTGCCGGGGATCATATGTGCGTAAAGCGCGAGTGAACCGTCGCCGTGGCGGACCCAGAGATGATTGCCCCCGCCCGCCATCTTGCCGTCTGCAAGTGCCGGGTGACGCTCACCCACGACACTGTTCTCCGGCGCGTTACGCCAGCATTTGATGACCGTACCGGCGGTCATTGCGTAGATCGGCCGACCATAAGCGAGGTAGTTGGCGTTTTTGGATTTGTCGGCATTGTCGGTCACCAGTGTCGTCCAGCTCGAGCCCGACGTGAAGCGTCGCGCCACGATATCCTTGCCCTCGTCCTGCGTGCCACCGCCGTGGTTGCCGGTGAGAAAGCGCTCCTTAACGCCGAGGTCGTTGGCGCGAAGGGGGAAGTCCAGCGCCTGCGTCGCGGTCGGCAGAAGCACGGCGGCAGCAATCAGTGCGGTCTTGAACATGTTGGGTCTCCGGAGTTGCATACCGGCGGCGAAATGCCGTCCGGATGCGCGGCCTCTAGAGGTCTCTCGTGGGTTGCGAGCAGCTGCTGCGACGCGCGTATTGAGGTGCAACCGATGCGCAATGCGGTGCAGACTTGCCTGATCACACGCTGAACCGGCCAACGATCACGGCTGCTGCCGAGCCAGATGTGTCCGTGTGTGGACGCCCCGTTGGATGCAAGAGGTTTTTGAGGAGCATGGTTGCGCGGGTTCAGGTGCTTCCGTGTGTCCGGCCTGTTGATGCAGCCATCATCACGGCTGCTGGCCTGTATGGAGATCGCGGATCGGGTCCAGACCGCAAGGGCGCGCTCGAGGCGCCTGGACACTTCACTGGTTTTCCCGACCCCGTCTTCTGACCGTTGCGCCATACCTCTCTGTTGACCTTCCCTGCGTCCCTGACGCCTCGAGCCGTGGCGGTTATGCCGCCACGGCCGGAGCTCTGTAGGATCCGCCGTGGGCCATCAGCGCCCAGACGATCCTCGCCATCTTGTTGGCCAGCGCGACGATGACAAGCATGCGCGGCTTACGTGCCAGTATGCCCGCCAGCCAGGCACCAGCCTTGTCGGGGTCGCGCGCCGCGACCTTGGTCGCCGAGCTCGCGCCCAGGATCAGCAGCCGTCGCAGACTGCGCTCGCCCATCTTGGTCGTGCGCCCCAGCCGTTCCTTGCCTCCGCTGGAGTGCTGCCGGGGAACAAGGCCAAGCCAGGCGGCAAAGTCGCGCCCGCGTCGGAAGGTGCTTGCCGCTGGCGCCAGCGCTACCAGTGCAGTCGCGATCACCGGACCAACACCCGGTATCGTCATCAGCCGCTGCGCCACCGGATTGGCCTTGGCCCGAGCCGCAATCTCGCGGTCGAGGAGCGCGATCTGCTCCTGCAGCGCCTTCAGGCTCGCAGCAATGACGACCAGTATCGGCCGCGCTTCGGCCGGGATATCGGAAGCAGGATCGCCGACAATTTCGACCAGCTTGCCGACGTGTCCGACGCCCTGGCGCACGACATAGCCGAACTCGGTGAGATGCCCGCGTAGCGCGTTGATCAGTTGGGTTCGCTGGCGCACGAGAATGTCGCGCGTACGGAACACCACGGCCGAGGCCTGCGCCTCCGCACTCTTGCCTTGGACGAACCGCATTGTCGGGCGCTGCGCCGCTTCGCAAATCGCCTCCGCGTCGGCCATGTCATTCTTCTGCCGCTTCACGAACGGCTTGACGTAAGCCGGCGGGATCAGCCGCGTGTCATGACCCAAAGCAGCGATCTCGCGGGCCCAATAGTGAGCGCTCGCGCACGCTTCCATCGCCACCACGCACCTTGGCAACGTCGCGAAGAACCCCAGGACCTGATCCCGCCGTAGCTTCTTGCGGACGAGTACGGCGCC
>JACMKK010000153.1 GCA_014380115.1 Luteimonas sp.
AGCTCGGCCTCGAGGTCAAGACAGGTATCGCCACTACCGGCGTCATCGCCGTGCTCAAGGGCGGCAAGCCCGGCCCGCGCATCGCGCTGCGCGCCGACATGGATGCGCTGCCGGTGACCGAGCGCGTCGACCTGCCGTTTGCGTCGAAGGCGACATCGTCCTTTCGCGGTGAACAGGTCGGCGTCATGCATGCCTGCGGCCACGACGCGCACACCTCGATCCTGATGGGCGTGGCCGAAGCGCTCGTGGCGATGAAGGACGACTTGCCTGGCGAGGTGCTGTTCGTGTTCCAGCCGGCCGAGGAAGGCCCGCCCGACGGCGAGCAAGGCGGCGCCGAGGAAATGCTCGCGCAGGGCATCTTCCGCGACTTCAAGCCTGAGGCCGTGTTCGGCCTGCACGTGTTCAGCACGCTCAACGCCGGCCAGATCGGTGTGCGCAGCGGTCCGATGATGGCGGCATCGGATCGCTTCAACATCGTGGTCAAGGGTCGGCAGACGCACGGATCACGGCCATGGGGCGGCATCGATCCGATCGTCGCCGCCGCCGACCTGATCGGCAGCGCGCAGACGATCGTCAGCCGCCGCCAGAACATCTCGAAGCTGCCGGTGGTGGTCAGCTTCGGTGCGATCAAGGGCGGCATCCGCTACAACATCATTCCCGACCAGGTCGAACTGGTCGGCACGATCCGCACCTTCGATGAAGGCATGCGCCAGGCGGTGTTCGCCGACCTCAAGAACGTCGCCGAGCACGTCTCCGCCGCGCACGGCGCGAGCGTCGTCGCCAAAGTGCCGGACACCCAGGGCAACCCGGTCACCGTCAATGATCCTGCGCTGTCCGCGCGCATGCTGCCGAGCCTGGAGAAGGCCGCGGGCAAGGACAACATCGTGCCGTTGGATCTGACGATGGGCGCGGAGGATTTCTCGTTCTATGCGCGCGAGGTACCGGGCCTGTTCTTCTTCGTCGGCGCCACGCCGAAGGGGCAGGATCCGCTCACGGCGCCGAGCAACCATTCGCCTGAGTTCTTCCTCGACGAGTCCGCGCTGGATCTGGGGTTGCGGGCGATGTTGCAGGTGACGCTGGACTATCTGGAAGGTGGGGCACAGGCGCAGGGCTGATGTGCATGCAGCCGCCTTCAGCACGCTGCGCCGGATGCCATGTAGCGTGTGCCGCCCGCGCGTAAAATCGCGCCATGACCCCCACCCTCCCCCTCGGCCGCGACGTCGCCTACCCGCAGCACTACGACCCGACGCTGTTGTTCCCGATCGCACGCGCGCTCGGCCGCGATGCGCTCGGACTGGTCCCGTCGGAGCTGCCCTTCATCGGCAACGATCGCTGGCATGCCTACGAACTGAGCTGGCTCAATCCGCGCGGCAAGCCGGCGGTGGCGACGGCGACGCTGACCGTGCCGGCCGCGTCGCCGCGGCTGGTCGAATCCAAATCGCTCAAGCTCTACCTCAACTCGCTCAACGCCACGCGCTTCGACGATGCGCAAGCGGCGCGCG
>JACMKK010000154.1 GCA_014380115.1 Luteimonas sp.
ATCGTCGATCCGAAGCACTTCGACAGCGGCAGCTTCGTCGACATCGAGTCCGACGTCTGCATCATCCCGCCGAACTCGTTCGCGCTGGCGCGCACGGTCGAATAATTCCGCATCCCGCGTGACACGCTGGTGGTGTGCCTGGGCAAGAGCACGTACGCGCGCTGCGGCATCATCGTCAACGTGACGCCGCTGGAGCCGGAGTGGGAAGGCCACGTCACGCTTGAGTTCAGCAACACCACGCCGCTGCCGGCGCGCATCTACGCCAACGAGGGTGTCGCGCAGATGCTGTTCTTCCAGTCCGACGAGGTCTGCGAGACCTCGTACAAGGATCGCGGCGGCAAGTACCAGGGACAGGTTGGCGTGACGCTGCCGCGTACCTGATCGCCGCGCAGCCTGCTCAGGGTTTCTGGTACGTGACGAAGAATCCCTGCAGGTCGCCGTTCTCGATATACGGCTCGACGCTGGCGACTTTGTAACCGCGCGTGGTAAAGGCACGGTGCGAGGCGCTGAGCGCGTTGGCCGCGCCCTGGTTGCGGAATCCCCAGCTCGCGTCGACCCAGATCGTCACTGCGAGCATGTTGGAGTTGGCAGCCTCTTCGGCGGATTTCTCAGGCGACTTGCCGAACAGCGCAGCCTGCGTGGGCAGCACCACCGACAACGAGGCCACGGCGAGCAGAGCGACGAGAAGGGGGCGTTGGCGCAGCGGGCGTTGCTTGCGGTGGTCCACGAGATTTCCTTGTCAGTGCTCGGCGCCGGCGACGATGCGGCGGTCGTCGTGCGTGGTCAATGCGGTGCGGATCGCGATCCGTAAGCCTTCGATCACGGTTTCGAGCGCCAGGCTCGGACTCCCCGGGTGCCGCGCGATCTGCTCGGGAGCATACGGAATGTGGATGAAGCCACCCCGAACCCGCGGCCGATCGCGCAACGCGTGCATCAGTCCGTAGAAGACGTGGTTGCAGACATAGGTGCCGGCGCTCTGCGAGACGTCGGCCGGGATGCCCGCCTCGCGCAAGGCCAGCAGCATCGCCTTGATCGGCAGCGTGGAGAAGTAGGCCGCGGGACCGTCGGCCACGACCGGCCGGTCGACCGGGCAGGCACCGGCGTTGTCGGCGATGCGCGCATCGTCGAGGTTGATCGCCACGCGCTCGAGTAACAGCTGCGCGCTTTCGCCGGCTTGGCCGACGCACAGCACCAGCGCGGGCTTGAGGTCGCGGATCGCCGTGCGCAGTCCGGTGATCGAGGTGCCGAATTCGGTCGGCAGTTCGCGCGCCACGATGCGGTGGCTGGCGATGCGTTTGCCGTGCAGTCGCGACACCGCCTGCCAGCTCGGGTTGACCGCTTCTCCGGCAAACGGCGTGAAGCCGGTGAGCAGGACCATAGGAGTCGCGCGACGGTTCATCGGAAAGCAAGCCAGTACATGAACACCAGGTTGGCCAGCAACAGCGGAATCGCAGTCGGCAGCTGGGCCCGGATCACCGCGTTGGGATCGTCCAGCTCGAGCAGCGCCACCGGCACCAGGTTGAAGTTCGCGGCCATCGGCGTCATCAGCGTGCCGCAGTAGCCGGTGACCATGCCGATCGCGCCGAGGATCGCCGGATCGGCACCGTGCCGCTGGATCAGCAGCGGCAAGCCGATGCCCGCGGTGATCACGGGGAAGGCGGCGAACGCATTGCCCATGATGATCGTGAACACGACCATGCCCATCCCGTAGGCGAGCACGCAGGCGATGACGCTGTCGGCGGGAATGACGGCGGAGACGAGCGAAGCGACGGCCTCGCCGACACCGCTCGAAGCGAACACGCCGCCGAGCGCAGCGAGCATCAGCGGCAGCAGTGCGGCCCAGCCGACCGTGTCGAGCAGGCGTCGTCCTTCGACGGCCGCCATGATCGGCTGCGCGCGCGTGATCGCGATGGCGGCGATCGCCGATGCCAGGCAGGCCAGCGCCAGCCCCATCAGCGTCAGGCTGCCTTCGCCGAACAGCGGCGCGGAACCGATCGAGACCTTGGCGCCGAACGCGACGACCAGCACGGTCAGCAGCGGAATCAGCAAGGCCGGCACGAACAGGCGATGGCCCAGGCGCAGGGCCGATGCGCGCCGCTCGGCTTCCGGTGCTTCCGCCATGTGCTCGCGGCGCATGCGTGGGGCAAGCAACGCCAGCAGGATCACGGCCGCGCCGGCGACCTGCGACGGCAGTGGATTTCCCGATTTCGCCGCTTCGAGTACGAACGCTCCACTCGCGAACAGGCCCGCGAGCAACGACCAAAAGGCGGCGTGCGAGTAACGACGCTCCGCCAGGTTCCGCCAGCCCGCGTACAGCAGGAAGGCCGCGAGCAGCCAGTAGAAGTATTCAATCCGGAGCACGTGCCACGTCCTCCGCAGCGGCTTTCGTCGAGCGTGCAGTCAAGGCGCGCTGGAAGAACGTGACGCGCACGGCGTGGATCAGGAACGCGGCGACGGCGGTGGGGATCGCCCACACCGCGATCTGCAGCGGTTCGAGCATGATCCCGTGCTCGGCGAAGAAACCCTGGATCAACAGCACGCCGCCGAAGGCCAGGAACACGTCCTCGCCGAAGAAACGTCCGACGTTGTCGGTCGCCGCCGACAGCGCATGGATGCGCTGGACCTCGGCCCGGTCGAGCTTGCCGCGCGACTTTTCGGCGGCAGACTCCGCCATCGGCGCCAGCAGCGGTCGCACCGTCTGCGCGTGACCTGCGATGTCGATCAGCCCGAACATGCTCAGTCCCTGGCGCGCGGCCAGATAACCGATGAGCAGCCGCGCCAGCGTCAGGCCGCGCAGCTTTGCGATCCAGGCCAGCGCGTGTTCGCGCAGTCCCGCGCGTTCGAGCAGGCCGATCGTCGGCAGGGTCATCGCGAACAGCAGCAGCGCGCGATTGGAGACGAAGTTCTCGCCCAGCAGCGCCAGCAGGTCGGGCAGCGAAATGCCCGCCGCGATCCCGCTGATCAGTGCCGCGACGACGACCACGATCACGGGGTTCCAGCGCAGCGCGAAGCCCAGCACCACCGCTGCCACGCCGAGCAATGGCCAGTAATTCATGCGTCGCGCACCGGTGCGGCGATGACGATGCCTTCCTGCTGCAGCACGTCGCGCAAGGCCTGCGCGAAGGCGGGCGCGTCGGCGCGGTCGCCGTGCAGGCAC
>JACMKK010000007.1 GCA_014380115.1 Luteimonas sp.
CCCCCGAATTCGTCCGCTCCGAGGTCGCGCGCGGCCGCGCGATCAACCCGAACAACATCCACCACCCCGAGAGCGAACCGATGGCGATCGGCCGCAACTTCCTCGTCAAGATCAACGCCAACATCGGGAACTCGGCCGTCAGCTCGTCGATTGAGGAAGAGGTCGAGAAACTCCGGTGGGCGATCCTTTGGGGTGCCGACACGGTGATGGATCTGTCGACCGGCAAGCACATTCACGAGACGCGCGAGTGGATTCTGCGCAACTCGCCGGTGCCGATCGGCACCGTGCCGATCTATCAGGCGCTCGAGAAAGTCGACGGCAAGGCCGAAGAGCTGACGTGGGAGATTTTCCGCGACACGCTGATCGAACAGGCTGAGCAGGGCGTCGACTACTTCACGATTCACGCTGGCGTGCGGCTGCCGTTCATTCCGATGACCGCGAAGCGCCTGACCGGCATCGTGTCGCGCGGCGGCTCGATCATGGCCAAATGGTGCCTCGCGCATCATCGCGAATCGTTTTTGTACGAGCGATTCGAAGACATCTGCGAGATCATGAAGGCCTATGACGTGGCCTTCTCGCTCGGCGATGGTCTGCGCCCGGGCTGCATCGCCGACGCCAACGATGCCGCGCAGTTCGGTGAGCTCGAGACGCTCGGAGAACTCACCAAGATCGCGTGGAAGCACGACGTGCAGACCATGATCGAAGGCCCCGGCCACGTGCCGATGCAGCTGATCAAGGAGAACATGGACAAGCAGCTCGCCGAATGCGGCGAAGCGCCGTTCTACACGCTCGGGCCGCTGACCACCGACATCGCGCCGGGCTACGACCACATCACCAGCGCAATCGGTGCGGCGATGATCGGCTGGTTCGGCACGGCCATGCTCTGCTACGTCACGCCGAAGGAACATCTCGGCCTGCCCAACCGCGAGGACGTGCGCGACGGCATCATGGCCTACAAGATCGCCGCGCATGCGGCCGACCTCGCCAAGGGCCATCCCGGCGCGCAGGTGCGCGACAACGCCTTGAGCAAGGCGCGCTTCGAGTTTCGCTGGGAGGACCAGTTCCACCTCGGCCTCGATCCGGACAAGGCCAAGGCCTTCCACGACGAAACCCTGCCCAAGGACGCGCACAAGCTCGCCCATTTCTGTTCGATGTGCGGCCCGCACTTCTGTTCGATGAAGATCACCCAGGACGTGCGCGACTACGCGGCCGAGCATGGCGTCGAGGAGACGGCCGCGCTGGAGGCAGGCATGGCCGAGAAGTCGGCGGAATTCCGCGCGCAGGGTGCGCAGGTGTACCGTCAGGGCTGAATGGTTAAGCGAACGACCGGACGATGCGACGGACCGTTCGGATTCACGTGTCGATAGCCGCGCGGCTGCTAGCTTTTTCACCATGCCCGACAACTGAGGTGCGTGCCATGTGGAGTCTCCGCCGTATCACCCCGCGCCCGGTCGCGCGCGTCCTTTCCGGACTCGCCGTCCTGTTGCTGCTCGCGGCCTGCGCCACCGGCCCGCGTGTGCGCACGGACTTCGATCCCGAAGCGGACTTCTCGCGTTACCGCAGCTATGCGTTCTTCCAGCCGCTGGCGATGGAGGAGTCGGGCTACACCAGCTACATCACCGAACGCATCAAGACCGACGTGCGCCGCGAGATGGAGGCTCGTGGCTACGTGTTCGACGACAAGTCGCCGGACTTGCGCGTGAACTTCCAGGGCATCGTGCAGGAAAAGACCGATGTCTACAGCGTGCCGCGCACCGACTTCAACTATTTCTACAGTTATCGCGCGCGGCGCTACTACGGCGTGCCGGTGTGGTACGACCAGACCCAGGTCAGCCAG
Organism: Luteimonas sp.; assembly: GCA_014380115.1. Classification (GTDB taxonomy): domain Bacteria; phylum Pseudomonadota; class Gammaproteobacteria; order Xanthomonadales; family Xanthomonadaceae; genus Luteimonas. The sequence goes on from JACMKK010000007.1 coordinate 1,838, forward strand.
TACCGCGAAGGCACGCTGACCATCGACTTGGTCGATGCGGCACGCAACCGCCTGGTCTGGACCGGCTCGGCGATCGGCCGCGTGACCCAGAAGACGCCACAGGAACGGGCGGCGGAAGTCGACCGCGCGATCGCGTCGGTTTTCATGCAGTTTCCGTACCGCGCCGGCTCGTCGCAGGTGACGGCGGCGAATTGAGATGACCCGATCGGTTGGCGAGGACGGCGAGGACGTTGCGGGATCCAATCCGCTTGCGATCGGCCGGTGGCGGTCGAGCCTGCAGCGCCATCCATCGGGGCTGTTGCTCGGCGTGCAGCTGGCGGGCGTGCTGCTGTATCCGCTGATGGAGGAGACCGATGCCGGGCGGGCCGTGTTCGGCGTGTTCGGCATCGTCGTGCTGGCGCTGGCGCTGTGGGTGGTCAACCGCAGTCCGACGATCAACTGGATCGCGTGGCTGATCGCGATCCCGTCGGTATTTTTTTCCCTGCTTGCGAATCTCGGCGGGCGTGCAGAGTTGCTGCCGGTCGCGCACTTGCTGGAAGCGGTGCTGTATTTCTACGCCGCCGCCGGCCTGATGGCGTACATGCTCGAGGACCATCGCGTCACCCTCGACGAACTGCTCGCTGCCGGCGCCACGTTCACGCTGCTGGCGTGGGCGTTCGCGTTCGCGTTTTCGGTATGCCAGACCTGGTATCCGGGCAGCTTCACGGCTGCGGTGGATACGGATGACCCGCGCAGCTGGATGGAATTGTTATTCCTGAGCTTCAGCTTGCTGTCGAGCGTCGGCCTGAGCGACATCGTCCCGATCACCGCGCCCGCACGGGCGCTGGCGATGATCGAGATGTTCGCTGGGGTGATGTACATCGCTGTCGTGGTGTCGCGCCTGATCGCGTTGACCACGTTGCGCATGCGCCGGGGTTAGATAAGGATCGGCCGTGCGACTGCCTCGCAACGGCGAAACCGGGCGGCAAGTCCCCAACCGCCAAGAACGGCAAAGCTGGAAACCGCTTCCGCGCGGTCGAACATGACAAATGGCATGGATGGGTTAGTACGAATGCCACATGTTCTCGCCACCCTCGGTAAACAATGCTGCGCATTGCAAGCCATCCGGCCGATGCAGCCCCTGACTGCTGGAATTTGCAGGTTCCGGCAGTAAGCTGGAGGCGTCTTGGCGACAGGCGCCTGTCTCGGGCTGCAAGCCCGGTGCGCTGGGATGGAATCTTCCAAGTGGTTTCGAGGCGACGCGCCGACGGATGACATGCTGAACCAGCACCACAACCTCATAGTGCCGTTGTCCGATTGGCTGAAGATCGGCGAGTGCGTGCTCGATATCCCGCGGCGCGAAGTCGCTGCGCCGGGAAGAGCCGTGCCGCTGCGGATCACGTTGAAAGCGCAGCAGGTCCTGATGGTCCTTGTCAGTCATCAGGGCAAGGTGGTCAGCCGCGAGGCGTTGATCGAGTGGGTCTGGCCCGACACGCTGCCCACCGACGATGTGCTGACGCAGGCCATCACGCAGTTGCGCAAGGCGTTCTGCGACGACCGCGACGCGCCGCGTTATCTGGAAACCATCGCCAAGGGTGGTTATCGATTGCTGGCGCCCGTCAGCTGGCTGGACTCGGAAACGGACAACGCCGTCGTCGCCGATGTCGCGCCGCCCGTGCAGGACGCGGCCGCGATGCCGGACATGGCGACCGTTGTCCGCCTGCACGGGCCACGGTCATCTTCCAGAAAATACCTCGGCATCGGCCTGGTCGCAGTGGCGGCGGTGGCGGCCGGGATCGGCGTACTGGTCGCACAGCGTCCTGGCGACGCAATTCCGGTCCGCGAGCAGGCCGCCGGCGCTCCGCCATTGGCTACAGCTCCGCCCGATTATCAGCGCATCACTTCCCTGCCCGGGAGCGAAATGTGGCCGAGCGTTTCGCCCGATGGCGGCCAGGTCGTCTACAGCGCTTTTTCCGAAGACGGCGAGACCGCATCGCTGATGGTACAGACGACGGCGCCGGTACCGCCGCGATCGTTGACGCAGTCGGTCAAAGGCAAGCGCGACGTCATGCCGGTCTGGTCGCCGGATGGACGCGCGATCGTGTTCACGCGCTCCGGAGACGAAGAAGATTGCGCGATCATGCTGGTCCCTTCCTCCGGCGGGGAGCCGAGGATGCTGGGGGCATGCGTGCGCGACCGGATGATGAGCTACAGCTGGCATCCCGACGGCAGGCACCTGGTCGCCGACGGCGTCAGTTCGCCGCAGCAGAAATCGAGTTCCATCCAGGTGCTGGAACTGGCCACCGGCATCTGGCGTCCGCTGGCGTACGAAAAGGACGAGCGCCATATCGACATGGCGCCGATGTATTCCCCCGACGGCAGGTGGATCGCGTTCCAGCGCAATATCTCGCTGTCCGATCTGTGGCGCGTGCCGGCCTCGGGCGGTCGTCCGGAACGGCTGACCAAGCTCAAGACGAACATCTACGGACTCGCATGGACGCCGGATTCGAAGGCGATCGTATTCTCCGCGTATCGCGACGGCAGCTCGTCGCTGCTGCGCCTGGACATCGCGAGCAGGCGCCTGAGCGATCTCGGCGTCGCCGACGCCGCGTTTCCCAGCATCGGATCGAATTCGCCTTCGCTGGCCTTCGTGCTCGGCAAGTCCCGCACCTTGCTCTACAGCCTTCCACTCGATGCGTCCGGGCCCGTGCCCGAGCCGGACACGGTGTTCCCTTCCACCGGCCAGGACCTGCTGCCCGCCGTCGCGCCGGATGGGCGCCAGGTCGCCTTCGTTTCCGACCGCTCCGCGCGCCTCGGCCTGTGGTGGGCGGAACTGGGACGGCCCGAGTCGCTGCGCTGGATCGAGGGCTTCATCCCCGTCGCCCGCTATGCACCCGTGTGGTCGAGCGACAGCACGAACCTGCTGATGATCGGGCGCACCGACAGCAACACCGTGCTCTACGAAGTCACGCCCGCCACCGCGCGCGTGCGCAGGTTGCCCGTACCGGCGGGAGATCCGATCCACGCCGAGTACCTTCCCGATCCCACGCGGCTGGTGGTGGTCGCGGACCAGGACGCGGGTCGGCTGGGGTTGATTCTCTATGACCGCAGCGTCGAACCGTGGCGATCGCTCGCCTCCATCGACGATGTCGTGCTCGCGCGCGTCGATGCTGCGCGGCAGCGCATCGTGTTCACGCGCCAGATGCGCCCGGGCCTTTGGCAGGCGGATCTCGACCTGCGGCAACCGAAGCTGATCGACTCGCGCCTCGGGCCATGGGGTGGACGGCGCGTGGTGGTCACGCGCGAAGGCGTGCGCCTGGTCCTGACCGACGAGACTTGCGGTCTGCGCTGGACGCCGGTGCCGCAAACCGACGCACGGCCAGCGCGTTGCCTGCATGCAGAGCCGCTCGCCGTGGCGGCCTTCAGTTACGACGAAATCCACCGCCGGCTCTACTATTCCGCGGTGAAGGAAGAGAGTTCCGACATCGGTTGGATGCGGTTGCCGGCCGCGCGCAACCGCTAATCGTCGCGCGATCGCTCGAACGGAAACGCCAGGAGCGGTCCGCGACGATGCCCGGTGGCCGCACGTTGCCTCATCGTTGTGAGCCGAGCGAACCAGCCGTGATCCAGTGTCGGATCCGACGACGCCCTTTGCGAGATCGAACCCCGTGGGCTCGGGATACTCGTAGCCGGCGAACGGCGCAGAGCGATAACGACCGAGCCACTGCTCTCGCGTAGAAAAACCGCACCACGCCTTCGTCTTCGTGTTCGTTTCGGAAGAATTTCGGTCGTTGCGGAACGAATTCGTCGAGAAATCGTGTTTATTTCCTGACCGAACTCCCGAACTGCGTCAAACCGCTTGCCACTCTCGGCAAACGGAAACGATCATGGATGCACATCATGTCTGGGCGGATCGTGGTCAGTCACTTGAACTGAACGACGAGGACGGCCTGGCCGACGCCCGCTGGGTCGCAGTCTCGCGGCTGGCCAACCTGCGGCTCGCCGCACCGCTGTTCTCGGTCTGGCTGCAGATTCGCGGCGGCGCCAGCGTCGACGCCAAGGAAGGCAGCTTCCGTCTCGTTGCAGGCGACTGGATCGCGTTCGAGCGCGAATCGCAACCCGAACTGCAGACCGACCGCATGGGCCTGACCCTGGGCCTGGTGCTGTCTGCCGACGTGCTGCGCAGCGTGGCACAACTACGTGGCCATGGATTGTTCGCCGGACGCGGCCGGATACCGAAGGGCGAACGCGCCATCACATTACGGCTGTGGCGTGAAGCGATGCGCAACCAGTCGCGCAACCGGCACGCCGCGACGGCGAGCCAGGCGCGGCTCATGCAACCCCTGCTGATGCAGCTGTCGTTGCTGCAGGGAGAACTGGCCTCGCGCCTGGGACGTTGCCCGGGCCGCTCGCGCAACCGCAAGGGCCAGGTGTTCAGCCGTCTGCAGCGCGCGCATCTGTTCCTCGAGGGACATCGCAACCGGGTCGTCAGCCTCACCGAGCTGGCGGAGCTGACCAGTTTCTCGAGCTGGTATTTCTCCAAGACCTTCCACAGCATCTACGACGAAAGCCCGCAGGCCGCATCGCAGCGGATGCGGCTGGAGCACGCCTGCGAACTGCTCGCCAATACTTCGCTGGTCATCGGCGAAGTGGGCGCAGCCTGCGGTTTCGACAACGCCTGCAGCTTCGCGCGCGCTTTCAGGACCTACACCGGCACGACCGCATCGGCGTACCGCGAACAGTCGCGCCGTGCAGCGCCAAACACGGCAAATGCATCGAACGTGGCCCGCAAAGCGGTCGGCTTCGCCTACACGTAACTTTTTCCAGGTGTTAACGCGTCCATAACGAATCACTGGAGAGAGACCATGAAATATCCCCGCTCGCGATCCGCGATGCGAGTTGCATTGCTGCCGGCCGGCGTCGCCCTGGCCCTGACGCCCTTGCTGGGCAGTGCCCAAGATGCGCCGGCGACACCGAGCGATGACGCGACGACACTCGACCGGATCGAAGTCACCGGTTCGCGCATCAAGCGCACCGACGTCGAAACCTCGCAGCCGGTGTTCACGCTCAACCGTGACGAGATTCAGGCGCAGGGCCTGACCTCGGTCGGCGATGTGATCCAGAACCTGACGGCGAATGGTTCGACGCTCAACACCACCTTCAACAACGGTGGCAACGGCGAGACGCGCGTCAGCCTGCGCAACCTCGGTTCGCAGCGCACCCTGGTGCTGGTCAACGGCCGGCGCTGGGTCGGCGGCACGGGCCTGGGCGGCTCAGTCGATCTCAACACCATCCCGACCGCAGCGGTCGAGCGCATCGAAGTGCTGAAGGACGGCGCCTCGACGATCTACGGTTCCGACGCGATCGCTGGCGTGGTCAACGTCATCTTGCGCAAGGACTTCGACGGCGCAGAAGCCAATGCGTATGTCGGCGTGTTCGACAAGGGCGACGGCTTCAATCAATCCTACGATTTCACGGTCGGTTCCTCGTCCGAGCGGTGGTCGGCGATGTTCGGCATTGGCTACGTCAAGCAGGATGAGGTGTGGGCCGGCGATCGTCCCATCTCGGCGGTGCCAGTGTTCGGTTCGCTTCCGGGCACGCGCGGCAGCCCGTCCTCGGAGCCGGGCAACTTCGGCATTTTCGATTTCGATACCGGCCTGCTGACGCAGCCCGACGGCGAGTACGGGTTCTTCATCCCCGATCCGGCTAACGGGCCGACCGCGTTCATTCCCAATCCGGGTCTGGGCTTGTTCAGCCTGTACAACTTCGCCCCGGCGAACTATCTCACCACGCCGCAGGAGCGGTTCTCGATCTACGGCAACACCTCGCTCGACATCACCGACAACATCCGCTTCAAGACGACGGTTACCTACAACTCGCGCAAGTCCGCGCAGTTGCTTGCGGCCACGCCGCTGACCAACCAGGCCTACGCGGGTGACGATCCGGTCGGCATCAGTGCCGACAGCATCTACAACCCGTTCGGGCAGGACGTCAACGTCTTCTTCCGCCGCATGGCCGAAACAGGCGGTCGACAGGCCAACCAGGACGTGCGCACCGTGGCGTTCGATGGCGCCTTCGAGGGCAGTTTCGAAATCGGGGAAAGATTCTTCGATTGGGAGACCGGCTACTTCTACGGCGAGAACAAGAACAATGTCACCTCGACCGGCAATTTCCAGCTCAGCAACGTCTTCAACGCAATCGGCCCGTCCGCGATCGACCCGGCGACGGGTACGCCGGTGTGCCTCGGCATCGCGGGCGATCTCGATTCCGTGATCGACGGCTGCGTGCCGCTCAACCTGCTCGGCGGTCCAGGCACCGTCACGCAGGACATGCTGGACTACGTCACGTTCGTTCAGCACGACGAGCTCGCCTACAAGCAGAAGACCTATTACGCCAACATCGGTGGCGACCTCTTCGACCTGCCGGGCGGCGCGCTCGCCTTCTCGTTCGGGATCGAGCACCGCACTGAATCCGGTTACGACAGCCCTGATGCGCTGCTCAATTCCGGCGATACCAGCGGCAACGCGCGCACGGCCACCAACGGTGGTTATTCGGTCGACGAGGCATATCTGGAACTCGCGATTCCAGTGCTGGCCGATGTACCGTTCGCCAAGCTGCTCGATTTCAGCGTCGCCAGCCGCTATTCGGACTACAGCAACTTCGGCAACACGACCAACAACAAGTTCGGCTTCCGCTGGAAGCCATTCGACGACTTGATGATCCGCGGCAACTGGTCCGAGGGCCTGCGCGCGCCGTCGATCGGCGAACTGTTCGCCGGCCAGGGCGACAGCTTCCCGGGCATCACCGATCCGTGCGCGACCTTCGTGCAGGGCGACCCGAACCCGAATGGTCCGCCACCGCCGGCCTGTGCCGGCGTGCCGGTCTACAACCAGCCTGCGCCGCAGTTCCGCATCACGCAGGGCGGCAACCCCAACCTGTTACCGGAAACTTCGGAGTCCAAGACACTTGGCTTCGTCTACGCCCCGAGCTGGCTGGAAGGGCTCGATGTTTCGCTGGACTGGTGGAAAGTGGATATCGAAAGCGCGATCGTGCTGCAAAGCGCGCAGGCGATCATCGATGGCTGCTACCGCAGCGGCGTAGCCGCCAACTGCGCTTCTGTGACGCGCACGCCGACGGGCCAGGTGTCCAACCTGCTCGCGGTGCCGAACAACATCGGCGTGTTCTCCACCGAGGGTTACGACATGACGGTGGGTTACCGCCTGCCGGAGACCGCGTGGGGCAAGTTCAGCTTCATCTGGGATACCACTTACGTTTCCAACCTGTATGCCGATACCAACGGCGACGGCGTGTTCTCGGAGGACCCGCAGAGCGGAGAGGCCGGCAACAACGTCGGCGAGTACTTCGGTGCGGTCAACATCAACAACTGGCGGATCCGGTCCAACCTCTCGGCGCGATGGGAAATGGGCGACTGGGGCGCGACCTGGTTCATCCGTTATTTCTCGCCGCAGGACGAATCGTGCGTCGGCACGCCCAACGTGCCGGCCGCCCAGCGTGCGACGCTGTGTTCGGATCCCAACCGCATCACCAACCTCGATGGAGACGATCCGGGCACCGAGCCGGACGGTCCCGTCGCACGGCCCGAAAACCGGATTCCCAGCGCGGTCTACAACGACGTCTCGGTATTCTGGAAAGCGCCGTGGAACGCGAAGATCACCCTGGGCATCAACAACGTCCTCGACAAGGATCCGCCCATCGCGATCACCGCGCAGAACAACAGTTTCGACCCGGCCTATGAAATCCCCGGACGTTTCTTCTACATGCAGTACAACCAGAAGTTCTGATCGCCTGATCGGACTGCAAGGCAAAGGCGGGCTTCGGCCCGCCTTTTTTCTGGGCGGCGACGAAGGTCAGCCATGCACGGATGCGGCGCCGCCGCATTGGGAATGCGATCGATAGCTCTGTACGATGTCGGGCCTGTACGGCAGGCCATCCGATGAAACTGCAGGTTCCGTTCGTCCAGTTGCCATTGAAGTTCGAGGCGGAAGTCTTGGCCGCGGAAGTCGGCTGCGTCGCCGAAAAGGAATGGCGGCCGCACCCACAGGGCTTCGAGGGCAATTCGATGTTGCCGCTGGTCGCCGTCGGCGGCGATCCGGACAACGAAGCGTTCGCCGGCGCGATGCAGGCGACGCCTTACCTGCAACAGTGTCCTTACCTCATGCAGGTGATGGCGAGCCTGGGCGCAACGATTGGCCGCAGCCGGCTGATGCGCCTGTCGGGCCATGCCGAAGTGACGCGCCACGCGGACCAGGGTTACTACTGGGCGGAGCGGGTCAGGGTCCACGTGCCGATCGTCACCCAGCCGACCGTGCGCTTCGAATGCGGCGACTCCGCGGTGAACATGGCGGCGGGCGAGTGCTGGATCTTCGATACCTGGCGCCAGCATCGCGTCATCAACGATGCGGTCGAATCGCGCATCCATCTCGTCGTCGACACAGTGGGCGGCGTGCGCTTCTGGGACATGGTGGCGGGGGGGCGTCCGCACGGCATCCCGTTCGATGCATCGGGCTGGCAGCCGCGGTTGTTGCCTGCGGCGACGGATGCGAGTGCGGATCTCGCTTGCGAGTCGGTCAATGTGCCGATCGTGATGAGTCCGTGGGAACTCAATGCGCACCTGAATTTCCTGCTCGGCGAAGCGCTGCCCAGTCCGCAGCTGGCGGCCGTGAAACAGGCCGGCGTCGTGCTCATGCGGGAGTGGAGCGAGTTGTGGGCGAGGTACGGCGAAAGCGCCGCCGGACGCCCGGCATTCCGCGCCGCCTTGCAACGCTTCCTGCTCGCCAGCGACGGGCCGGCGCAGAGCGTCCTGTTGCGCAATGAATTGCGCCTGGCGCAGACGCTGGCGATCCTGATCGGAAGGGCGGCCATCGCGCCGGAGGCTGCGGTCGCGATGACGGCGAACGAGCAAAAGGCCGTCGGCGATAACGCCTGAGCTTTACGACGCAATGCGGCACGCGCGCTCGCTTCGTTGAGTTGCGCGCACCCAGTGGTTCATGGAGCCGGTGTCCGCCCCGCCTAGTCGCTACCCAGCTTCGCCAGCAATTCATCGAGCGTGGCGGCCACGCGCGTCAATGCCTTGGCACTGCCGGGCTCGGCCTCATGGTTGACGAACACGATCGGCGGCTGCGCGGCATCGGCCGCGTAGTCGTAGGCGAAGGCGTTGCCGCCGCCGCTGTCGGCGATGGGCACCAACTTCGGCGAATAGATGCGCCAGATCTCGGCCGCTGCTTCGATCGCGTAGTCGGCCTCGTAGCCGTCGGCGTCGGGTGCGACGTGCAGCAGCGGTCCGAAGGTGGCGTCGTGCACCGGCGGCGCATGCAGGATGTTCGGGGCCGGCACCTGTCCCTGGTGGGCGCGTAGCGCGGCGCGGAAGTCGTCGGGGAAGCGCACGCCGAGCGCCTGCTCGACGCGGACGATGTCGGCCTCGGCCGCCTGCGGCGAGACCTCGAGATAGCGTTCCCACACGATGGCGGTCATGTCGATGCGTTCGCCGGAGTCCGGATGGAAGCGAGTGTAGCGGCGCGTGCGTTACGCCGCGCGCAGACGGAGTCGCATCGACGCAAGGGCGATCAGTTGTAGCCGCCGCCCCAGATCGACATGCCGCCGGTATGCGGCACGTGCGCCTGGTGCTCGGCGCGGTTCAGCAATTGCAGGCGACCGGTGTCCTGGTGGTGGTGCCAGGTCAGGCCGGGCGGCGCATCGGCGGACGGCGGCTGCTTGAGCAGGTGCGTCACTTGCGCGTCGTTGAGCCCCATCTGTCTTGCCAGCGAGGGGTCGGCGCGCAGCAAGTCGCCGACGCGACCATTGGCGAAACGGAAATGATCGCTGGCCTTGCCGGTGCCGAGCAACGCGTCGGGCACGAAGGTGTCGAACTTGCTGTTGAAGATCGGGAAACCGTTGGCGTCCTTGGTGATCGTGTAGCCCTTCTTCGTCACGGTCTGGCCCGCTTCGCTGGAGAGGATCACGGTCTTGGTTTCGCCGGCTTCGGGTCCGTGGCTGACGTTGACTTTGCCATCGGCGACCTGCGGCAGGCGTGTGGCGTCGGTGAGGCGGTCGGCGGTCGCCGGATCGACGATGCTGGTGCCGCGGATGTCGAGCCTGACGCCCGCAGGCAACGGACTGCCGTCGGGCAGACGCGGGCCGTCGGTCAGGCGTGCGCCGCCGGCGAAGAATTCGTCGAGCTTGGTACGCATCGATTCGACGGCTTCGCGTGCCGACGCCGGCAGTGAATCGACCGGCACGGAATCGAGTGCATCGCGGATCTTCTGCAGCGCCGGGCGCACCTGGTCGGCGAAGCCCGGATCGAGCTTGGCGATGTCGGTGACGCGCTCGACGACATTGGCCAGCTTCGGCAGCTTGCCGAGCTTGCCGAGGTCGCCGAGATACGGGATCACGCCGAGCGCCGACAGCCCGGCATCGAGCCAGTTGCCGCGCCCGATCGAGATGCCGGCGTTGGTCAGGTCGGCGAATGGCGTCGGTTCGAAGATGCCGACGATGTCGAGCGCGATCTGGCCGAGGTCGAGCAGCAATGCCTGCTTTTCGTCGGAGAGGCGGCTGTCGTCGCCGGTCTGCAGCGCAGTGGCGACGCGTGCGCGCTGTGGTTCGATGTCGCCGAGGTGCGCCGGTGCGCCGGCGAGTTCGCTGTCGAGGGCGCGCAGGGTTTCGCCGCCGTCGTCGTTGGCGGCCAGGATCGCGAGCTGGCCGTCGTCGAGGCCAGCCAGCAGGGTCAGCGCGGTTTGCGGGCGCGCCGCTGCGGGGGCATCGCGCAGGACCTGCTGCAACTGCGCGGGTTCGACGAGCGGATCGGGCTGCGCCGCGTGGCCGTTGGTTGCTGTGGATTCGACACTGCGGACGGGATCGAACACGACGCCATCCTCACGAAGGGACTGCGACGAGTTTGGCGCCGGCGATCGCGCGGCGGAATCGGGGGAAACCCTAGGGTCAGGCGTCTTTTCGCGGGAGGGGAGTCGCCGCGTCAGCGCGAGAAACGGTCAGCCAGCTCGCGCAGCCAGGCGCGATAGCCGCCGCCGCTTGCCACTGGATCGTATTCGCTGCCGAGCGCGCGCACCTGCGCGGCGAGGGCGTCGTCGTCGAGATCCTGTGCGAGCAGGCGACCGAGCTCCTTGCGCACCCGCGAGACGTCGCTGCCCGACTCGTTGTCCATGTAGTACGCCGCCACGGCGCCGGGCGTAGCGTGCTCGGCCTGCCAGTCCTGGTGGAAATAGGCGGCGAAGAAACTCGCCAGTGCAGGGTAATGGCTCATGCGCGCGTTCCTGGCAGCGCCTCTCGGCAGCGGGGATAACAGGCGACGATTCTATAGCCGATAGCGAACTTGTCCGTTCGCGCCAGCATTGGGGACAAACCACCCCATCAACTTGTCATCCCGAGCGCAATGAGGGATCCGCTTTGACACGGTTCCCAAGGTGGAAACAGGTCCCTCGTTGCGCTCGGGATGACCATCGTTTTTTTTGACGCCCAGCCGAGAGGGATGGAAGCAGATCCTCAGAGGAGCTCAGAAATTCGGCTTCTCGGGCAACGCGTTGTAGCGCTCGATCGAGTCGATCAGCACCTGCCGGGCCTCGTCGCGTCCGCCCCAGCCGTCGAGCTTGACCCACTTGCCGGGTTCCAGGTCCTTGTAGTGCTCGAAGAAGTAACCGATGCGGTCGCGCCAGTGCTGCGGCACGTCGTCGAGGTGCTGGATGTGCGCGTAGCCGGGATAGACCTTGTCGATCGGCACGGCGAGGATCTTCTCGTCGCTGCCGGCCTCGTCCGCCATGAGCAGCACGCCGACCGGACGCACGCGGATGACCGAGCCGGGGATCAGCGCCAGCGGCATCAGCACCAGCACGTCGGCCGGGTCGCCGTCGCCGCACAGCGTGTGCGGGACGTAGCCGTAGTTGCAGGGATAGCGCATCGGCGTCGACAGCACGCGGTCGACGAAGATCGCGCCGGAGGCCTTGTCGACCTCGTACTTGACCGGCTCGGCGTCCTTGGGGATCTCGATGATGACGTTGATTTCGTCCGGCGGGTTCTTGCCGGTGGAGACGAGGTCGAGACCCATTGCGCTGTTGCTCCTGAAGGGGTTGCCACCTTGCCGCAGGGGCCGGGGAGAGGTGGAACGGGCAGATATTCTACGCGCCGCTGCTGCATTGCAGCATCCTTGTTCAGGGCTCCCGCATGCGCCCGATCCAACCATACGCTAGGGTACGCCCTAGCTTGGACCCGCCCATACGCCTCCGTATACCTGCACCTCGTACTTCCGTCAGGCCAGAGGCAACGCAATGTCCGTCCAGCTCGATTCCAGCCGGCTCGACCCCGGTCTGTCTTCCACCGCCACCCAGACCGCCACGCAGGGCTATTGGGAAGATCCACGCGCCGAGAGCGAAGCGCTGACGACGCCGGGCGGCCTCAACGAAAACCCGCTGCCTTCCGGCGCCACCGAGGCGACGCAGCTGGCAGTCGCCGCCACGCCGCGTCGTGCAGTCGATGGCGCGATCCCGATCGACGGCAGCAGCACCAATCAGCCCGAGCGCACGCAGGGGAAAACGCCCGACGGCAAGACCATCCAGATCGATCCGCTGCATGAAGGCGAGCAGGCCACGATCGCCCGCGAGCGCACTATCGCCAATGCCGGCCTCGGCCAGACCTACGTCAGCTCCGACCAGCTGGTGCTGACCACCGGCAACGGCAGCGACACGGTCGGCGTGACGCAGCGCGACGACGGCACGCTCGACGTTGATATCAACGGCGAGCAATACGAAGTGCGCTTGGCCGAAGGCCAGGAACTGACCCTCCGCAGCGGCGACGGCAACGACACCATCAACGTCGCCGCCAACGTCAAGGTCAACATCGTCGTCGACGGCGGCGCGGGCGACGACAACATCACCACCGGTGCGGGCGATGACCGCATCGACGGCGGCCTCGGCAACGACACCATCAGCACCGGTGCCGGTCGCGACGACCTGTTCGGCAACAGCGGCATCGACAAGCTCGATGCCGGCGCCGGCGACGACGTCGTCTACGGCGGCGACGGCGACGACGAATTGCTTGGCGGCGACGGCGTCGACTTCATCGAGGGCGGCCAGGGCAAGGACCGGCTCGAAGGCGGCGCCGGCCAGGACATGCTTTCGGGCGGACTCGATGACGACACGCTGACCGGCGGTGCCGGCAATGACCGCATCTACACCGGCAATGGCAAGGACACCGTCGATGCCGCCGCTGGCGATGTCGTCTATGCGCAGACCGTCACCGACATCATCAATTCCGCCAGTGGCGCCAAGCCGACCGTAGTCAATGTCGAGATCAGCACGGCCAAGGGTGTGACGATCGAAGGCAGCGAGGCGTTCCGGCAGCGCGTCGGCGCCGAGATCGAATTCCTGCGCAGCTCGCCGAACGGACAGCGCATGCTGGCCGAGTTCGACGCCGCGGCCGCGAATGGCAACACCGTGACCATCCGCGAGCTGGCCAACGAGCAGAACGGCTATGCGCAGACGCTCGGCCGCGGCAACGCCGAGATCAGCAACGGCAAGGCCGGCGAGGGCTCGGACGTGGTGATCAGCTACAACCCGTCGTTCCACATGGCCGAGTTCCCGGCGCCGTCGGTGGTGCTGTACCACGAGATGTCGCATGCCTATAACGGCGTCAACGGCACCTTCCAGCCCGGCACCTATCGCGGCACCGGTCCGGACAGCGGACAGGTGCCCAATGCCGAACGCCAGGCCGTGGGACTGGAGACCAGTGCCACGCCGTTCGATTTCGACAAGAACGCCAGCACGCCCGCCACCAGCGCCAATCCGGATCATCTGACCGAGAACGGCATGCGCGAGGAACTGGGCTTGCCGGATCGCCCGAACTACACGTTGTGAACAGCCTCGTCCCGAACAGCCGCGCTGTGAACATCAGGGATTGATGACGCCATGGGGCTGGAAGCGGGTGGTGTGCGTTTCGCGCATGCCACCCGCTTTTTTTGTCGCAATGGGAGATCCGATCGATGAATGTCGCCGTCCGCTCGCATCCGGCGTTCCGCGTTGCACGATGGCCTGTCCTCGCTGCGGTCATGGTGATCGCGCTGGCGCCTGTGCAGGCGTGGCCGCAAACTGACACCGTCGAAAGGCCTGCGATGCCGGAGTCCAACGCGATGTCCCATGATGCGAAGCAGGTCAGTGTCGAAAGCGAGGGCGTATCGCTCGAGGCGCGCTTCGAATACGCCGCGTCCGCCGGGAAGCTCGTCGTGCAATACCGTGTCCGCAACGAAGGCGACGCACCGATTGCCATCTTCGATCGCGGCAACCGCCAGGCTGTACTGAGCAAACGGCAAAGGTCGGGTGCGGTCCCGGCGCCGACCTTCGAGGACCAAGGCGGTGCAACGACGCTGCGCCACGTCGCCTTGCCGTTGCCGCGACCCGCGCCGACTGTGCCGCCTACGCCGCTTGCGGCGAAAGTCGCGGCGGGCGCGGCGGTCGAGGGGGAGTTCGAGTTCGCGTTCGTTTCGAGGATGCCGAAGCGCGTGCGCTGGTGCCTCGGGATCGCGCCGTTCGCCGATGCCGACCTCAGCGCGCCCGAGCAAGCCGGGAGTGTCGAGGTCTGGCGCGCGTCGTTCGCGGTGGTGGAGCGGCAGCGGGTGTTGTGTACGCCATGGTTCGATCTGGAGCGCGGGGAGTTTGTTGGAAAGCTGTAGGCAGACCTGACCGAGAGTGCAGAATCCCCGCTTGCCTCCTTCCCCCGCTTTGCGGGGGAAGGTCGGGATGGGGGTGCGTCAGGAAAGCATCGCTCGCGCCGCTTGCAGCCCCACCCCAGCCCTCCGCCGCAGGCGGGGGAGGAGCAGGAAGCAGCGATCTCAAAAAAAATGGCGGC
>JACMKK010000008.1 GCA_014380115.1 Luteimonas sp.
GCAGCTATAGCACGGCGAATCCGGCGCCGACATCGCACTTTGTACTTATTGCATCTCCGCTAATGGGGCGATTTCCAGCCAGCATCGGCGATGACCTCGTCCTCGTAATCGACGAACCGTTGCAGTTCGACCCGGTCCAGGCGCAGACGCTGCGTGGCGGCGGAGAACGCCATGATCGACAGCACCCGCTGCGGATCGCGCGCCCACGGCGGCACATACCGCGGCGGCGCGATCAGGCCGCTGTCGCGGAACGGCGCCAGGGTGATCACATCGGCCGTGGTCAGGCGCCCGGTGAACAGCATCGGCAACAGATCGCCGCGACCTTCCTGCAGCACCTTGCGGATGAAGACGTGGATGAGCATCACGCCCTCGAGATACGCGCCGTCCTTGGTGAAGCACACTCCGCCGCGCACGTCGCCGCCGCGGAACAGCCGCGCGGCACTGCGGTAGCTCTCGACCTCGCTCTGTCCCGCGTCCAGGAAGCCGCGGAACACCTCGATGAAGTCGGCGCCGTCGAGCGCCCGCTGCAACATCACCACGCGCAGGGCGATACGTCGCAGCCGGGAAATGTCGATGGCGCCAGTGATGATCTCCGCGAACGTCGCCAGTCCCTCCTGCGTGCGCGTCGTACGCGGTGCGCCGACTCCGAGCGCGCTCAAGTGCGGCTGATGACGGCCATTGAGCGAGGTCAGCGTGTGAACGAAGGCCTCGTGCTCGGTGAGCTGTTCGAGGTCGCGTTCGGAAAACAGCGCGGTCGCGCGCAGGGTGATGCGCTTGCTGCAGGCAGTCGCCTTCGACGGCAGCGCCGGGTCCAGCACCACCTTGACGTCGTCATGAAGGAAGATCGGGCCGATGCGTTCGCGCAGCATGCTGGCGAAGGCTTCGGCGGGAATGTCGAACGGCACCGGCGGCAACAGATGGTGTCCGATCATCTCGTCGGTGATCGCGAGCATTTCCTGCGCGCCGTCGGCATTGGTCATGTCCTGGCTGCGGTACTTGGTGTCGGGACGCCCGTACAACAGCGTCGAGCAACGCGTGAACTCGGGCGTGCCGATACCGGCCAGCATCGATGCGGCGACGTGATAACTCCACGCCGTCTTGAACAGCCAGTTGCCGATCGGATGGCCGCGATCGATCCGCTGCATCAGCGCTTCGAGTGCAGCCATTTCATCGGCCATCACGCGCGGTTGCGTCGGCGGCGCCGGTAGTTCGGGCTGTCCGCGCCGCCAGGCGTCCAGGAAGCGTTCTTCCAGGTCCAGCGGCCAGTCGATCGCTTTGAGCACCTTGATCCGGCGACCGATCTTCACCAGCGTGCGATCGCACTCGAGCAAGGCCGCAACAACGGGGTCGTGTGACGCCGGGATCGCCTGGGCGACAGTGGCCATGGTGTACATCCTCCCCTCGCCGCCCGGACGCGCCATCACGGCGTATGACGATCTTGCACGAGTGCGGGTCGTCGCCAGCCACCGTGCGTCGGCGCGCGTCGGTACTTGGTGACGGCGGGTCACCTGTTGTTTTTCGGTATAAAGGCGCCAGGCCTACGGAACTCCTGCATGCGATTCGAAGACGTCTACATCACTTCCACGGGCGCGTTTTTTCCGGGGGCGCCCGTCGACAACGACGCCATCGACCGTTTCATCGCGCCGATCAACGCGATGTCGCTGCGGATCAAACGCCGCATCCTGGGCGAAAACGGCATCCAGACACGGCACTACGCCATCGACGAGCAAGGCCGCAGCCTCTATACCTGCGCGGGTCTCGCCGCGCAGGCGGTGCGCGCCTGTCTCGGCGCGGATCCCGAGGCGGCGTTGCGCGACATCGACCTGCTTGCTGCCGCGACGTCTTCTGGCGACCTGATCCTGCCGGGCTTCGCCAACATGCTGCAGGCGGAACTGCAGGCCCCGGCGATGACGACCGCCAGTCACCACGGTGTCTGTGCGTCCGGCATGGCCGCGTTGCAGCATGCCGCGCTGGCGCTTGAGCACGGCCAGCATCGTCAGGCCGTGGTGGCGACCGCCGAATTCCCGTCGCGCCTGTTCAAGCGCTCGCGCTTCGCGCCCGGTGGCTACGACGCCGATTTCGATGCGCATTTCCTGCGCTGGATGCTGTCCGATGGTGCCGGTGCGTGGCGCCTGGCACGTCAGCCCGGAACCGGCATCGCGCTGAAGCTCGAGCACCTGCACCTGCGCTCGTTCTCCGGCGAACTGCCGTTGTGCATGCAGGCCGGACGCGCACCCGACGGCACGCTGTGGGGCGACTACGACGACTTCAGCCAGGCCGACGCGGCCGGCGCGATGCTGCTGCGCCAGGACATCCGCCTGCTGCCGCAGCTGTTCGATGTCGCGACCCACGAATACGTCAAGCTGGCGCAGGCGGGCGCGATCGATCCGTCGCGGGTCGATCATTTCCTGTGCCATTACTCGTCCGAGCGCTTCGCACCGGTCGTGCGCCAGTGCCTGGAACTGGCGCAACTCGATATCCCGCAGGAGCGCTGGTACAGCAACCTGCGTGTCCGCGGCAATCTCGGATCGGCGTCGATCTTCACGATGCTCGACGATTTCTTGCGCGAGCGCGCGCCAAAGCCGGGCGACAACATCCTGTTGTTCGTGCCCGAGTCGGGGCGTTTCACGGTCGCCTTCGCCCTGCTGAAGGTCGTCGACGGCACTGCGCCCACGAGGGAACAGGCCGCTCCTACTCTGCGTGCAGCCGTCGCGCCTTCGCCCATTCCGTTGCCGGAACCGCCGCACGCCGCCGACGAGGCCGCGCAGTTGCCTGAAGTCGCGCGCCTGTTGCGCGAACTGGCACTGATCTGGCATGACTACCGCAGCCGCGTCTGGCAGACGACGCTGGTGCGCAAGATCCTCGATGGCAGCGTCGGAAAACCCGACTACGTCGCCTGGATGGAGCAGTGGGTGCCGCAGGTGCGGCAAGGCAGCCTGTGGATGCGCAAGGCCGCCGACCACCTGACGCCGCGTTACGCGATCCTGCGCGACACCGTGCATCACCATGCCGACGACGAGCAATACGATTACAACGTGTTGTTCGAGGACTACCGCAATGCAGGCGGCGAGGTCGCCTCGCTCGACGACCTGCGCCGCAATCCCGGCGGCGAGGCGCTCAACGCCTACCTGCACGCACGCGCCGCGCAACCCGATGCACTCGGCCTGCTCGGCGCGATGTACATCATCGAAGGGACCGGCCAGCGCATCGTGCCCGCGCTGCTGCCATTGCTGCGCAAGCGGCTCGGGTTCCTCGGCCGCAGCTTCAGCTTCCTCGCCTATCACGGCGAGAACGATGTCGCGCACCTCGGACGCTGGCTGGCCGCGGTCGAGACCGCGCTGGCGATCGGCGGGCGCGCGATCGCCGACGAGATCATCGAAGATGCCCGCCACACCGCCGCGCTGTATGCGCGCCAGCTGGAAATGATTCGATGACGCTGACTCGACGAGACTGATTCGATGAGAATGACCAGATGAGAACGAATCGATGAGCAGGTCCGACGACTGGCTGCACGCACCGCACGATCCGCGCGATCCGAATCCGTGGCTGGCGCTCTACCTCGATGCCAGCGGGCCGCTCGCCGACGACGTCAAGTGCGCCTGGCTTGCCGATGCCGCCTGCCGGTCGCGACAATTCCTGCTGCCGGTGGTGCGGCCACTGGCGCGGCTGGCGATCGTGCTGATCCAGTTGCTCAAGATCCTGATGCCGAACGACCTGACTTCGTCGCGGTTGCTGCACGGCACCATCGTCTGGGGCATGGAGACTTTCGTCCGGCCCGAAGCGAACTGGCTGATCCTGCGCCACTTCCATCTGGGCTCGCAGGTGCTGTCGTTCATCGGCACCAATGCCCTGCCCGGCCAGGTGCTGCCTTCGCAGCCGCTGCATCCGGCCGACATCGATGCTTTGAAGGACGACGTGTTCCTGCAGCACGACCTGAACCTGTTCAACTTCGTCATCAACCTCAATCGCGCGCTTGGCGGCAAGCACATCGTGCCGCCCGACAAGCTCGACTTTTCGATGATCCAACAGCCGGCGCCGCGGCTGGCCGACATGCCGGATCGGTGGACGAATTTCGTCGATCTGCAGACCGCGATCGAGCTGTACACGCCGATCTACCAGCTGTTCCTGACCGACAACGACTTCTGGCGCGCGACCAATTCGCTGCAGCTCGACGAGGTCATCGGCATCTATGCCGCGACGCTGCTCAAGCGGCAGGATTACCTGGTCTTCCTCAACAACAAGCACCCGCTGGTGCCGTTGACGACCCTGCGCGCCGGCTTCCGATTGGTGCTGCACGGCCTGTCGACGGAAATGCTGCACGCCCTGTTGAGCCGCGCGAAGGCATTGGACCTACCGCAACCGCCCGCTTGTTCCTAGTATCCATAGTTCCTGAACCATCCATTCTTCTGGGGAAACCGAACATGCCTGCGACCTTCCTGCGCCTGCGGATGCTGTCCGCCGCCATCCTGGCCCTCGCCGCACTCACCAGCGCCGCGTCCGCGCAGTCGACAGATACGAAGGGCGTCCCAACCGCGTCGCCTGCCCAGACCGCGACGCTACCCTCGAAGCAGTACAAGATCGAGGATTTTATCGAGACCGTCGGCGTCTCCGGCGCGTCGTTCTCTGCGGACGAGTCGCGCATCCTGTTCTCTTCGAACAAATCGGGCATCTGGAACACGTATTCGATGCCTGTCGGCGGAGGCGAATGGGCGACGGTGACCAAGTCGACCACCGACAATAACTATGCGGTCTCCTATTTCCCGGATGACGACCGCGTGCTGGTGACCCGCGACCAGGGCGGCAACGAACTCAACCACTTGTACGTCCTCGCAACCGACGGCAAGGAACGCGATCTGACGCCCGGTGACGAACTCAAGGCGAATTTCAACGGTTTCAGCCACGACGGAAGCCATTTCTACGTTTCCAGCAACGAGCGCGACCCTAAGTTCTTCGACCTCTATCGCTACGACAGCAAGACGTACGAGCGCAGCCTCGCCTACCGCAACGACGCCGGCTACGAGCTCGGTCCGATTTCGAACGACGGCCGCTGGCTGTCGCTGTCCAAGCCGAACACCACCAACGACAGCGATCTGTATGTCGCCGAACTTGCCGGCGGCAAGCTGACGAAGATCTCCGAACACAAGGGCGAGGCGAATTTCGCAGGCGAGGACTTCAGCCCCGACTCCAAGTGGCTCTACTACACGGCCAACGATGCCGGCGAGTTCTCGGAACTGCGTCGGGTGGAGCTGTCCAGCTGGAAACACGAGCCGGTGCAGAAGGCCGACTGGGACATCGCCTACAGCTATTTCTCGCACGATGGCAAATATCGCGTGGTCGCGGTCAACGAGGATGGCAGCACCAGCATCCAGGTGATCGACGTCGCCAGCGGCAAGCCGATCGCACTGCCGAAACTGCCAGCCGGCGAGATCCGCGGCGGCACCATCGCACGCTCGGAAAAGCGCATGGCGTTCTACCTCAATGGCGATCGCCAGCCCAACGACCTGTACGTGCTCGAGTTCGGCGGCCAACCGAAGCAGCTGACCCGCTCGCTCAATCCCGCCATCGATCCCGCCGACCTGGTCGATTCGAGCGTCGTGCGCTTCAAGAGCTTCGACGCGATGGAAGTGCCGAACATCCTGTGGAAGCCGTACCAGGCGACCGCGCAGGCCAAGGCGCCGGCGCTCGTCTGGGTGCATGGCGGCCCAGGCGGACAGACCACACGCGCGCATAGCGCCCTGATCCAGTACCTCGCCAACCATGGCTATGTCGTGCTCGGCATCAACAATCGCGGCAGTTCCGGCTATGGCAAGACCTTCTACGCCGCCGACGACGGCAAGCATGGCCGCGAACCGCTGTGGGACACCGTGGCGGCGAAGAAATACCTGCAATCGCTGGACTATGTGGATCCCAACCGCATCGGCATCATCGGCGGCAGCTACGGCGGCTACATGACCGTCGCCGCGCTGGCATTCCAGCCCGAAGAGTTCAAGGTCGGCGTCGACATCTTCGGCGTCACCAACTGGCTGCGCACGCTGGAGAGCATTCCGTCGTACTGGGAAAGCTTCCGCGAGGCGCTCTACAAGGAGATCGGCAATCCGACGACGCAGCGCGAGATGCTGATCGCGACCTCGCCGCTGTTCCATGCCGGCAAGATCACCAAGCCGCTGATGGTGCTGCAGGGCGCCAACGACCCGCGCGTGATCAAGCCCGAATCCGACGAGATCGTCGCCGCGGTAAAGAAGAACAACGTGCCGGTCGAATATGTCGTCTTCGACGACGAAGGCCACGGCTTCACCAAGAAGAAGAACCAGATCGAGGGCTACGGCAAGATCCTGGCCTTCCTCGATACCTATCTCAAGGGCGATGGCGCGGCCGCGAAACCCTGACCCGGCCAGGACGACCCCCGCTTAAAAAAAAAAGAGGCCGCTTCGAGCGGCCTCTCTTTTTCGTTACGACAGCGCGTAGCTTACGAACGC
>JACMKK010000155.1 GCA_014380115.1 Luteimonas sp.
CGCGCCGGAACCGAGGCCGGAACCGGCCTTCTGCAGCGCGTCGTAGTCCATCGTCAGCGCCATCATCGTCTCGCCCGGCAGCACCTGCATCGACGAGCCGACAGGGATCACGCCTTTCAGCTTGCGGCCGGGACGCACTCCGCCTGCCATCTGCAGCAGCTCGGAAAATGGCGTGCCGAGGCGGATCTCGTAGTTGCCCGGCTTCGCCACGTGGCCGGAGACCGAGAACACCTTCGGCCCGCCATTGTTCGGCTTGCCGAGGTTGAGGAACCATTCGGCACCATTGCGCACGATCGCGGGCACCGAGGCATAGGTCTCGGTGTTGTTGATCGTGGTCGGCCTTCCGAACAGGCCGAAATTGGCCGGGAACGGCGGCTTGTAGCGCGGCTGGCCTTTCTTGCCTTCGAGCGACTCCATCAAGGCGGTTTCTTCGCCGCAGATGTAGGCGCCGGCACCGAGCACGTTGTGGATGTCGATATCGATGCCGGTGCCGAACAGGTCCTTGCCGAGCCAGCCGTTCTTGTAAGCCTCGGCGGTCGCTTCCTCGAGATGCTCGAACGGTTCGTGGTGAAACTCGCCGCGCAGGTAGTTGTAGGCGACGGTGCTGCCGGTCGCGTAGCAGGCGATCGCCATACCCTCGATCACCGCATGCGGGTTGTAACGCAGGATGTCGCGGTCCTTGGCCGTGCCCGGCTCGGACTCGTCGGAGTTGCAGAGGATGTACGTCTGCATGCCCGACCCCTTGGGCATGAAGCTCCATTTCAGGCCGGTCGGGAAGCCCGCGCCACCGCGGCCGCGCAGGCCTGACTGCTTGACCATCTCGATCACGTCGGTCGGCGCGATCTTCTCTTCCAGGATCCTGCGCAGCGCGCTGTAACCCCCCGTTTTCAGGTAGTTCTCGTACGACCACGGCTTGTCGAAATGCAGCGTGGTGTAGACGACCTGGTGTTCCTTCGGCGCAGGGCCGACGGGACCAGAGGCATGGGATGGGGAATGCGCCATGTCGTCGCTGCTCACTTCAATCCGTCCAGCAATTCGTCCACCTTCGCGGCGTCGAGGTGCTCGTGGTAATGGCCGTTGATGACCATCATCGGCGCGCCGCAGCACGCGGCCAGGCACTCTTCTTCCTGCTTGAGGAAGATGCGACCGTCGGCCGTCGACTCACCGAGCTTGCAGCCGAGCTTCTTCTCGGCGTGGCGAACCAGGTCCTCGGCGCCGTTGAGCCAGCAGCTGATGTTGGTGCAGAAGGCGACGTTGTTGCGCCCGACCTGCTCGATCTCGAACATCGAATAGAACGTCGCGACCTCGTAGGCCCAGACCGGTGGCAGGCCCAGGTACTTGGCGACGGCGGCGATCAGTTCGTCGCTCAGCCAGCCTCCGTTCTGTTCCTGCGCGGCATGCAGGCCCTGCAGCACGGCCGAACGCTTGCGGTCCGGCGGGAACTTGGCCAGCCAGTGATCGATATGTGCACGTGTCTTGTCCGACAACTCGACCATCGGATCGACATTGCGTGCGTTCTCGAAGTTGCCAGTGGCCCTCATCGATCGATCTCTCCGAACACGACGTCGTAGGTGCCGATCATCGCCACCACGTCGGCCAGCATGTGTCCCTTCACTATTTCGTCCATCGACGACAGGTGTGCGAACCCCGGTGCGCGCAAGTGCACGCGGAACGGCTTGTTGGCGCCGTCGCTGACCAGGTAACAGCCGAACTCGCCCTTCGGCGCTTCCACCGCGCAGTAAGTCTCGCCGGCCGGCACGCAATAGCCCTCGGTGAACAGCTTGAAGTGATGGATCAGCGCTTCCATGTCGTCCTTCATCGACTCGCGCGATGGCGGCGACACCTTGTAGTTGTCGAGCATGACCGGACCGGGATTCGCCTTGAGCCAGGCGATGCACTGCTCGATGATCCGTACCGACTGGCGCATCTCGGCGATGCGCACGAGGTAACGGTCGTAACAGTCGCCGGCGACGCCGACCGGGATATCGAAATCGACCTCGGCGTACTTCGCGTAGGGACGCTTCTTGCGAAGGTCCCAGGCGATGCCGGAGCCGCGCAGCATCGGGCCGGTCATGCCCCAGGCCAGCGCCTGCTCCGGCGGGATCACGCCGATGCCGACCGTGCGCTGCTTCCAGATGCGGTTGTCGGTCAGCAGCGTCTCGTATTCGTCGACGCGTTTCGGAAAGTCCTTCGCGAACGCCTCGATGTAGTCGAGTAGCGAGCCTTCGCGTGCGGCGTTGAAGCGCTTGAGATTCGCGCCCTTCTTCCACGGCGATTCGCGGTATTTCGGCATGCGGTCCGGCAAATCACGATAGACGCCGCCCGGACGGTAGTAAGTTGCATGCATGCGCGCGCCGCTGACGGCCTCGTAGACGTCAAGCAGCTCCTCGCGCTCGCGGAACGCGTACAGGAACACCGCCATCGCCCCGAGATCCAGCGCGCTCGAACCGACCCACATCAGATGGTTGAGGATGCGCGTGATCTCGTCGAACATCGTGCGGATCCACTGCGCCCGCTCCGGTGCCTCGATGCCCATCAGCGTCTCGATGGCACGCACGTAGGCATGCTCGTTGCACATCATCGACACGTAGTCGAGGCGGTCCATATAGCCGATCGACTGGTTGAACGGCTTCGACTCGCACAACTTCTCGGTACCGCGATGCAGCAAGCCGATGTGCGGATCGGCGCGCTGCACGACTTCGCCGTCCATTTCCAGGATCAGGCGCAGCACGCCATGCGCGGCCGGATGCTGCGGGCCGAAGTTCAGCGTGTAGTTGCGGATTTCCTTGCGCGCCTCGGCAAAATTGCTGGCCAGCGCGACACCCGACGGGTCCGGATAGGCGCTCACTTGCCGGCCTCAATTGCGGCCTTGGTCGCAACGTTCGTAGCCTGCTCGCCGGCGGCGGTCGCATAGCGCGCATCGTCGCGGATCACGCGCGGCACCAGCACGCGCGGCTCGACCGAAGTCACCGGTTCGTACACCACGCGCTTGCGTTCGGCGTCGTAGCGCACTTCCACGTTGCCGATCAGCGGGAAGTCCTTGCGGAACGGATGGCCGACGAAACCGTAGTCGGTGAGGATACGGCGCAGGTCCGGATGTCCCTGGAAGACGATGCCGAACAGGTCGTATGCCTCGCGCTCGAACCAATTCGAACCCGGCCAAAGATCAGTGACCGAAGCAACGATCGGCAAATCGTCATTCGGCGCGAAGCAGGTCACCCGCACGCGCTGGTTGTGCTGCACCGACAACAACTGCGCGACCACGGCGAAGCGATGCTGGGGACGCGAGGTGGTCGTCTCGCCCTGCGGTTGCGCGGTCTGCTCGCTCGGCACTTCGCCGAACTTGAACCGACCCGGGCCTCTGCCCTCGACGCCACGGCTGAAGCCTTCGGACGAGACGTCAGTGTCCCATTCGTCGCTGCCGTAGCCCAGGTAGTCCATGCCGCAGAGGTCGACCAGCGATTCGAAACCGAATGCATCGCGCAGAATTTCGCAGCCCTCGTGCCAGGTACCGGCGTCGAAGACGATGCCGACTTCGCCACGCGGCTCAGACACGGTCACTTCCGCGCCTTCGAAGCGCGCGCGCAGCCGATCCGAAAACACGGCAGCCGTCTCCGCCATCAGCGCAGCCCCGTCTTGTTGTCGCCGAAATTGGTGGCGCGACGGATCTTCTTCTGCAACTGCAGGATGCCGTACACCAGCGCTTCGGCGGTCGGCGGGCAGCCCGGCACGTAGATATCGACCGGCACGATGCGGTCGCAGCCGCGCACCACGGCATAGGAATAGTGGTAATAGCCGCCGCCATTGGCGCAGCTGCCCATCGAGATCACCCACTTGGGATCGGGCATCTGGTCGTAGACCTTGCGCAACGCAGGCGCCATTTTGTTGACCAGCGTCCCGGCCACGATCATCACATCGGCCTGGCGCGGTGACGGGCGGAACACGACGCCGTAGCGATCGAGGTCGAGGCGCGAGGCGCCGGCATGCATCATCTCGACCGCGCAACAGGCCAGACCGAAGGTCATCG
The DNA here is from genome assembly GCA_014380115.1 of Luteimonas sp. Lineage (GTDB taxonomy): Bacteria > Pseudomonadota > Gammaproteobacteria > Xanthomonadales > Xanthomonadaceae > Luteimonas. The sequence goes on from JACMKK010000155.1 coordinate 4,028, forward strand.
GCCACATCGAGCCCGTGCGCGCCCAGTTGAGCAGCACGTCGGAGCTGGTGGTGACGAAGCCGCGCTCGAGCAGCGGGTTCTCACCCTGCGGACGCAGGATGTCGTCGAGGCGGCCTTCCGGCAGCGGATTGTTCATCAACCCGGCGACCTTGCTGCCGATGTTCTGCATGACGGTCAAGCGATCACTCCCATTCCAGGGCGCCCTTCTTCCAGACGTAGACGAAGCCGAGGAACAACATGCCGACGAACAGGCCCATGGTCACCAGGCCGCGTACGCCGAGATCGTGAAACACGAGCGTCCACGGCACGATGAAGATGATTTCCAGGTCGAAGATGATGAACTGGATCGCGATCAGGTAATAACGCACGTCGAACTGCATGCGCGCGTCTTCGAATGCGGCGAAACCGCATTCGTAGGGCGAGAGCTTCTCGGCGGAGGGCCGCTTCGGGCCCAACAGGTTGCCGATCACCAGCAAGGCGATGCCGATGCCGGTGGCGACGATCAGGAACAGCAGGGTCGGCAGGTATTCGGCCAGCACTCGTGTTCTCTCGGTTCACTTCGTCGATGGCCGCGTTGCCGCGGCCGTTGCTCGGCGTCTTTACGCGCCGTGTGCGGAACGCTGAGCGTTCCGCGTCGGATGTGGTGCCCAAGGGGGGACTCGAACCCCCACGACCTAAGCCGCTACCACCTCAAGGTAGTGCGTCTACCAATTCCGCCACCTGGGCAAGTTGTTTCGCTCCGCGCCGTCATGCGCGCGGAGTCGAATTGTAAGCGTTATCAACCGCCCTGCGGAGGTGTCGGCTGCGCCGGCGCCTGCTGTTGGGGTTGCGGTGCGGGCGCGGTTTGCGCCGGTGCCGGCGCGGTTGGCGTCGTCGGTACCTGCTGCGCTGGCGCCGACGGCACCGTCGA
>JACMKK010000009.1 GCA_014380115.1 Luteimonas sp.
CGATCGAGCCGATTTCCTGCGAGCTTTCGCCCAGCCGCTTGATGCGCTTGGAGGTTTCCTGGATCTGGTCGCGGATCGAGTCCATGCCGGCGATCGTTTCGCGCACCACGCCGGCGCCCTTGGTCGCGATCTGCACCGAACGCTGCGCCACGTCGGCGGATTCGGCGGAGTTCTTCGACACCTGGTTGATGCTGGCGGCGATTTCGTTGATGCGGTCGGACGCGGAGTTGATTTCCTGCGCCTGGTGCTCGGCGGCCTCGGCCAGGTGCATGGCGGTGGCCTGCGTTTCCTGCGCGCTCGACGCCACCTGCACCGAGGTGTCGTTGATCGTCTGCACCAGGCTGCGCAGCTGCTCGACCGCAAAGTTGATCGAGTCGGCGATCGCGCCGGTCATGTCCTCGGTCACGGTCGCTTTCACGGTCAGGTCGCCTTCGGCGAGCGAACCCATTTCGTCCAGCAGGCGCATGATCGCCTCCTGGTTCCGGTTGTTGAGTTCCATCGTGGTGTTGTAACGGCGGCGCTGCGCGCTGTTCAAGCTGAAGACCAGGAACACGATCGAGGCCAGCGCGGCCAGACCCGACAGGATGCTGATCCAGATATTGCCGAGGAAGCTAGTGTCCTTCAGCGAACCGAAGGTGGTGAAGGCGCGGAACAGGGATTCGCTGTCGGACAGCATCTTGGTCGAGCCGGCGGTGAGCGCGGTGGCCGACGACTGCGCGGCGAACAGGTTCTTGGACGTGCCGAGGATCGCATCGAGATCCTTCTTCATCTCCAGCCACAGGGTGTTGGCCTGGTTGAGCGCGCCGAGCGCGGTGGGGTTGCCCAGGCGCTGCACGTTCATCGCCTCGTCGCCCTGGCGCAGGCCGGTGAGCACCTGGCCGAACACGCCGGCGTCGCGCGTCAGCGCTTGGCCGGCGAGCGATGCAGCCGTGCCACCGGCGCGGATTTCAGTCACGCGGCGGGCCATGGTCGAGGCCAGTACCACTTCGCGAAGGGCAATATAGATCTGCGAGGAAGGCGAGCCGCTGGCCGACATCGCGCGCACCACTTCGTCGAGCTGCGCCTGCAGCTGCGGGATGCGCTGGGTGAAGCGGTCGGCATTGCCGGCCAGGCCGAGCACCGCGGCCTCGCTGGCGATCACCTGATCGGCATCCTTGGCCAGTGGCGTCCAGGTCGAGGTGACGGTCTCGATCGGGCCGGCCACGCCGGTGGTGTCGCCGAAATTGGCATTGAGCTGCGTGACGTCGGTGTCGATCTGGCCTTTGGTTGCCTTGAAGGCGGCGAACGCCTCGCGGTTGCCGCCGACCGCTTCGCGGCCCTGGTTGGCCAGTCGCTGCGAGTTCACCTGCAGGCTCGAGGCGGCCGTGCTGGCGCCACCCAGGCGGGCCGCCTTCCACGTCGCGTAACCGGTATTGAGGCCGAAGATCACCACCGAGACGCCCAGCAGGATCAACCAGAAGTTGGTGCCCAGGCTGCGACCCTTGCCGGCGACAGTGTCCATTACAGTGCTCATGGTGTGGCCTCTTGCTCGTCTGCGTTTGCGCGGTCAGGCCGCGGCTTGTCTGAATTCGGGCGTGCGGGCCAGCCGGTCGAGGCTGAAGATCCCCCACGAGACGTCGGCCAGGCGGTAGGCCCGGTCGATGAAATGTGCATAGCGTCCTTCCGCCAGCTGCTGGCTGGACAGGTCTTCCGCCGACAGCGCCTGTTCGTCGTTGAAGCTGCGCTGGCCGAACAGCTCGTCGATGGTGACGGCGACGTCGCCGCCCGGTTGGCGCACGATCAGCACGCGCTGGCTCTCGTGGAGCACGGTGCGTTCGCCTTCGAGGAACTGCTTGAGATCGACCACCGGCAGCAGGCTGCCGCGGATATTGGCCACGCCGAGCATCCACGGCTGCGCGCCCGGCACGGGCGTCACTTGTGGCAACGGCATGATCTCGACCACCTCGTCGAAGCCCGATGCGAGCCGGCGCTTGCCGACCCGGTAGCCGACGCCGCGCCACAGGCCCGGCGCGTCGAGCTGCTCGGGCAGGCCGGCGACGTGCGCCAGGCTCTTGCGCTCGTACTCGGCCAGGATCTCGAACGGATCGGTGACAGCGCGCTCGCTGGGAGCGCTCTGGGCCGGGGTGGCGGGAGATTTGGAGCGGGACATCATCGTCAGGCGCCGAGCAGCTCGTTGATGCGGCCGATCAGCTCGCCCTCGACAGGCGGCTTGACGATGTAGTCCTTGGCCCCTTGGCGCAGGCCCCAGGCCTTGTCGGTTTCCATGCCCTTGGTGCTGACGATCAGCACGGGGATGGCGCTGGTCGCGCTGTCGCGGGACAGCGCGCGCGTGGCCTGGAAGCCGTTCATGCCCGGCAGGATGATGTCCATCAGCACCAGGTCCGGCAGCTCCCGCTTGCAGACCTCGATACCATCCTCGGCGCTGCCCGAAGACAGCACCTGGTGGCCGTTGCGTTCCAGCAACTGGGTCAGTACCGCCGTATCGGTCGGCGAGTCCTCGATCAACAGAATGCGTGCCATGTGGTTTGCCCTACCCCCCGGATCAGGCTGTAACGTGCTTGCGTATCGCGTCGAGGAGTTCCTCGCGCGTGAATGGCTTGGTGACGTACTGCTCGGAACCGACGATGCGACCGCGGGCCTTGTCGAACAGGCCGTCCTTGGACGACAGCATGATCACCGGCGTGTTCTTGAAGACCTGGTTGTTCTTGATCAGGGCGCAGGTCTGGTACCCGTCCAGGCGCGGCATCATGATGTCCACGAAGATGATCTGCGGCCGCTGGTCGGCGATCTTGGCCAGCGCCTCGAAGCCGTCGGTGGCCGTCACCACCTCGGCGCCCTCGCGCTTCAGCAGTGTCTCGGCGGTGCGGCGGATGGTTTTCGAATCGTCGATCACCATCACGCGCAGGCCGTCGAGACTGCCAGCGCGACTGTCGTCTTGCGTCATCACAAACTCCCCGAGTGCGCGCTGCTTCGTCACTGCCGGCATCGCTGCAAGCCGTCTTATATCCCAGTCCGCCGCAACACTGTCAAGCATTCGTTATCCACTCTGCAAAAGCCGCTGAAAACAAGCGCCCCGCGCGCTGAACGGCGCCTGCTAACATTTGTCAGATTCTGCCGCAGGTGGTTCGCATGCCGTGCAACGTCGTCGTCGTGATGGATCCGATCGCCTCGATCAAAATCGCCAAGGATTCAACGTTCGCGATGCTGCTGGAGGCGCAACGGCGGGGCCACCGGCTGTTCTACGTGCTTCCGGGCAGACTGACGCTGCGCGGCGGTGCCGCTTTTGCCGATATCGCACCGCTGACCGTTCGCGACGACAAGTCGGACTGGTTCGAACTGGGAACTGCGTCACAACATGCGCTAACCCGGGGCGACGTGGTGCTGATGCGCAAGGATCCGCCGGTCGACGCCGACTACCTCCACGACACCCATATCCTCGGTTTTGCGCAGCGCGCCGGCGCCCTGGTGGTCAATGACCCGCAGGGCCTGCGCGACTTCAACGAGAAGCTGGCGGCCCTGGAATTCCCCGAATGCTGCCCGCCGACCCTGGTCAGCCGCGATGCCGCCGCGCTCAAGGCCTTCGTCGCCGAGCACGGCGATGCGGTGCTCAAGCCGCTCGACGGCATGGGCGGGCGCTCGATCTTCCGTGCCCGGGCCGGCGACACCAACCTGAACGTGATTCTGGAGACTTTGGTAGGAGCGGGCCTGACCGGCAACGGCCGCCACCTGGCCATGGCGCAGCGTTACCTGCCGGAGATCGTCGATGGCGACAAGCGCATCCTGCTGATCGACGGCGAGCCGGTCGACTATTGCCTGGCGCGGATCCCGCAGGGCGACGAGTTCCGCGGCAACCTCGCCGCCGGCGGCCGCGGCGAAGGTCGACCGCTGAGCGATCGCGACCGCTGGATCGCGGCACAGGTCGGGCCGGAGATGACCCGTCGCGGGATGCTGTTCGTCGGCCTCGACGTGATCGGCGACTACCTCACCGAGGTCAACGTCACCAGCCCGACCTGCATCCGCGAGCTCGATGCGCAGTTCGGCCTCAACATCGCCGGGCTGCTGTTCGACGCGATCGAAGCACGGCTGTAAGCGCAGTTTTCCG
>JACMKK010000156.1 GCA_014380115.1 Luteimonas sp.
GAATCCCGGAACGCTGCGCAATTTCTCCGCAGCCTGCTTCTACTTCGCGCGCGAACTGCAGAAGACCGTCGCCGTGCCGATGGGCCTGGTCAACGCGGCCTGGGGCGGTTCCCGCATCGAGGCCTGGACCAGCGCGGACGCGTTGCGAGCCGGTGGTCAGTACGACGACGCACTCGATGTGCTGGCGCTGTACGCCCACGATCCGTTTACCGCGACCGCGCGCTGGGGAGAAATCTGGGGCCGATGGTGGGAGCGGCGTGCGGGTGTCACCGCAAGCGACCAGCCCTGGAGTGCGTCCGATCCGCCGTCGACGCAATGGCGCGATGCGCCACCCAACCTGGGCGCATGGGAGCATTGGGGTGAGCCCGCACTGGCCGGCTTCAACGGCATGCTCTGGTATCGCACGTCGATGCGCCTGACCGCAGCGCAGGCATCGCAGGCCGCGATGTTGGAGCTGGGTTCGATCGACGAGACCGACATGACCTGGGTCAATGGCCGCGCAGTCGGCAGCACCTACGGTCCGGGATCCGGGCGCCGATACGCGTTACCACCGGACCTGCTGCGCGAGGGCGACAACAGCATCGTCATCAACGCGCTGGATACCTATGGCAACGGCGGCATGGATGCTCCCGCATCCGCGTATCGCCTGCGGTTCGACGATGGTTCCAGCGTGCCGCTCGAGGGATGGAAGTACCGGCAGACGGCAGGCGACGGCTGGCCACCAAGCGCGCCGTGGCAGACGGCGGGTGGGCTGGCCACCTTGTACAACGGCATGATCGCGCCCATCGGCCGCTACGGCCTGCGTGGAATCGTGTGGTACCAGGGCGAATCCAACACCACGGACGGCGAACGCTATTACACGCTGCTGCGGGACTTCAGCGCCGACTGGCGTGCCCGCTTCGGCCGCGGCCTGCCGTTGCTGGTCGTGCAGTTGGCCGGCTACGGAATGCCGCAGACCGCACCGGCCGAAAGCGGTTCGGCGAGCTTGCGCGACGCGCAGAGACGGTTCGCTGAAGAGGATGCGCATACGGCGCTCGCGGTCACCCTGGACATCGGCGACCGCTACGACATCCATCCGCCCAACAAGCAGGAACTCGGCCGTCGCCTGGCGCGTGCGGCGCGGCATCTGGTCTACGGAGCAAAGCTGCCGCCGTCCGGTCCGGTGCCCGTGTCGGTGCGACGCGACCGGGAGTCGGTCGTGGTGCGTTTCGGCGACATCAGCGAAGCGTTGGTCGCGTATGGCGCCGACGGACCGGTCGGTTTCGAACTATGCGGCGCCACGTCGGGCAGTTGTCGTTACGCCAGTGGCGAGATTCGCGGCCAGGACGTGGTGCTGCGCGCGTCGTTGGCGGTGCCCGCCACGCGTGTCCGCTACGGCTGGGCCGACAGTCCGGTCGTCACGCTGTTCGATCACGCCGGGCTGCCGGCGGGGCCGTTCGAGATCGATATTCCATGAAGAACTTTTCAAAGCGACCTTCTGATCGGCACGCGCGCTGCCAACGAAGAGGAGAAATCCAGATGACGCGGATGAAAACCGGAATACTGTTGCTGTGCGCGATGTTCACGGCCCCGGCCGTTGCGCGACAGCCGGTCCTGTTCGACTGGTTCGAGTACCGCGGCACCGATGCCGTCTTCGAAACACCGTTGCCGTCAGGCAGCTATCGCAACCCGGTGCTGGCGGGTTTCCATCCCGATCCCAGCATCACGCGCGCGGGCGACCGCTTCTATCTGGTGACCTCCAGCTTCGCGTTCTTTCCCGGCATCCCCGTTTTCGAGAGCACGGACCTGGTGCACTGGCGTCAGATCGGCAACGTCATCGACCGACCCTCGCAGCTCGACTTCGACGGACTGGGCATGTCGCGCGGCGTGTTCGCGCCGTCCATCGACTACCACGACGGCAGGTTCTACGTGGTCAACACCGCGGTCGATAGCGGCGGCAATTTCATCGCCACGGCCACGGATCCGGCTGGCCCGTGGTCCGATCCCGTCTGGCTGCCGGCGATCGGCGGTATCGACCCATCGCTGTTCGTCGACGACGACGGCCGCGCGTACATTCTCAACAACGATGTACCGGCCAGCGCACCGCGCTATGACGGCCACCGCGCGATCTGGATGCAGGCGTTCGACATCGAGAAGATGCGGCCATTCGGTCCGCGCAAGGTCTTGATCGACGGCGGCGTCGATCCGTCGACGAATCCGATCTGGATCGAAGGGCCGCACATCTACAAGCGGGATGGCTGGTACTACCTCAACTGCGCCGAAGGCGGCACCGGGCCACAGCATTCGCAGGTGATCCTGCGCAGCCGCAAGGTATGGGGGCCCTATACGCCCTATGAAAAGAACCCGATCCTGACTCAGCGCGATTTGCCCGCAGACCGCGCCAATCCGATCACCAACGCCGGCCATGCCGATCTGGTGGAGGGACTGGATGGTCGCTGGTGGGCCACCTTCCTCGCCAGCCGCAACTATGGCGAAGTGCACTACAACACCGGCCGCGAGACCTTCCTGCTGCCGGTGGAATGGAAGGACGGCTGGCCGGTGATCCTCGAGCCGGGTCGCAGGATTCCTTATGTCGCGCCGGGCCCCGGCTTCATGTCGCGCGCGGCCACACAGGCGCCTTCGACGGGCAACTTCACTTGGCGCGACGAGTTCGACACGCCCACGCTGGGCAGTGCATGGATGTATGTGCGCGTACCCAAGCAATCCTGGGTCGACCTGTCTGGCCATGCGGGCCAGTTGGCGATCCGGCCATTGGCGGAAGCGCTGGACACGCTGCGCAACCCCGCATTTCTGGCACGTCGCCAGCAGCACACGAAGTTCGAAGCCAGCACGGTCTTGCAGGTGCCTGCGGAGGCGGGCACCGAAGCTGGCATCGCCGCGTTCCAGAACGAAACGCACTGGTACTTCCTTGGGGTTCGCCGCAAGGGCAAAGGCATCGAGTTGTTCCTGGAAAAGAGCAGCGGCGAGGGCAGGCATATCGTCGCGACCACGGCGCTGCAGCGCCCGGACACCCTGAAACTCAAGATCGCAGGCGACGAGGGTGACTATTCCTTCGGTTTCGATGCCGGCATGGGCTGGCAGTGGTTGAAGCAGGACGAAGACGGCACGTTGCTCAGCACCGACGTGGCCGGTGGTTTCATCGGCGCCGTAGTGGGGCCGCACGCGCGCATGGCGCCGGAAGAGTGAAAGGGGCAGGCGAATGTTCCAGGTCCACATGCGATTCAAGATGATGATGCGCGGCGCTTTGCTGGCCGTGCTGGCAGCGGCGTCGTGGCACCCGCGAGGCGTCCATGCCGCAGAGGCGCAGGGCGCATTGCCGGTCTACCAGGACACGCAGCGCAGCTTCGAAGAACGCGCCGCCGATCTGGTGTCGCGGATGACCCTGGAAGAGAAGGCCGCGCAGATGCAGAACGGCGCACCTGCGATCGAGCGCCTGAGCTTGCCCGCGTACGACTGGTGGAACGAGGCGCTGCACGGCGTGGCGCGCGCCGGCGGCGCGACGGTGTTTCCGCAGGCCATCGGCTTGGCTGCAACCTTCGACGTGCCGCTGATGGACCAGGTGTCGCGGGCGATCAGCGACGAAGCGCGCGCCAAGCACCATGAGTCCCTGCGGCGTGGCGAACACGGCCGCTACCAGGGCCTGACCTTCTGGTCGCCGAACATCAATATCTTCCGTGATCCGCGTTGGGGGCGCGGGCAGGAAACGTACGGCGAGGATCCGTTCCTGACCGCCCGCATGGGCGTGAGCTTCGTGCGCGGACTGCAGGGCGACGACCCGAAGTACCGCAAGCTCGACGCCACCGCCAAGCATTTCGCCGTGCACAGCGGCCCGGAGGCCGACCGCCACCATTTCGATGTGCATCCGAGCGAGCGCGACCTGTACGAAACCTACCTGCCGGCGTTCCAGGCGCTGGTGCAGGAAGCCGACGTCGCTGCGGTGATGGGCGCCTACAACCGCGTCAACGGCGAATCAGCCAGCGCCAGCCGGTTCCTGTTGCGCGACGTGCTGCGCCGTGACTGGGGCTTCAAAGGCTATGTGGTGTCCGACTGCTGGGCGATCGTGGACATCTGGAAGCACCACAAGATCGTGGCCACGCGCGAGCAAGCGGCTGCGTTGGCGGTCAGGAACGGAACCGAACTGGAATGCGGTGAGGAGTATTCGACTTTGCCCGATGCCGTGCGCCAGGGCCTCCTCACCGAAGCCGAGATCGACGGTGCACTGATCCGGTTGTTCACGACGCGCATGCGGCTGGGCATGTTCGACCCGCCGGAGATGGTGCGCTGGGCGCGGATCCCCGCATCTGCCAACCAGTCGCCGGAGCACGACGCGTTGTCGCGCAAGGCCGCGCAGGAATCGATGGTGCTGCTGAAGAACGACGGCGTGCTGCCGTTGTCGCGCAAGCTGCGCCGCATCGCCGTGGTCGGCCCTACCGCCGACGACACCATGGCCCTGCTGGGCAATTACTACGGCACGCCGGCAAGGCCGGTGACCGTACTGCAGGGCATCCGCGATGCCGTGCCGCAGGTGGAGGTGGTGCATGCGCGCGGCGTCGACCTGGTCGAAGGACGCGAAGATCCCGCCGCGACCCCGCTGGTCGAAGCGCAATACCTGCGCCCAGCTGCAGGTTCCAGCGAACGTGGCCTGCGCGGCGAATATTTCCGCAGCCGCGACCTGTCGGGTACGCCGGCACTGGTGCGCGTGGATGCGCAGATCGGCTTCCGATGGGATCGTGGCTCGCCCACCGACAACCTGATGGCGCGTGGCGAGGCAGGACCAGGTCAAAGCGTGCCCGCCGACGACTTCAGCATCCGCTGGAGTGGCCAGTTGCTGCCGCCGGTGTCGGGCAGCTACCGCATTGAAGCGGCGGCCAATGATGGTTTCCGCCTGTACCTGGACGGACGCCTGTTGCTCGACCATTGGCGGGCCAGTGACCGCCTGAATGCCGACGCCGTCAGCGTGGAGCTGGAAGCCGGCCGCGCCTACGACATCCGCCTGGAGTATTACGAAGGCGAGCGCGACGCCGGCGTTCGCCTGGCCTGGAACCTGCCGGGCGCCAAGCCACCGTTCGAGGAAGCGGTGGAAGCGGCGCGCGGCTCCGACGTGGTGGTGTTCGTCGGTGGCCTCACCGGCGACGTCGAAGGCGAGGAGATGACGGTCAGCTATCCGGGTTTCGCCGGCGGCGATCGCACCGACCTGCGCCTGCCATCCACGCAGCGCAAGCTGCTGGAGGCCCTGCATGCCACCGGCAAGCCAGTGGTGGCGGTGCTGACCGCGGGTTCGGCACTCGCCATCGATTGGGCGCAGCAGCACGTGCCGGCGATTCTGATGGCGTGGTATCCGGGCCAGCGCGGTGGCAACGCGGTCGCCGACGTGTTGTTCGGCGATGTGAATCCAGCCGGGCGACTGCCGGTGACCTTCTACACGCAGGACGCGGCCTTGCCGGCCTTCGACGACTACCGCATGCGCGGCCGCACCTATCGCTACTTCGACGGCCGGCCGCTGTATCCATTCGGCCATGGGCTGTCGTACACACGGTTCAAGTATTCCGATCTGAAACTGGATCGACGCAAGGTCGCGTCGACCGAACCGGTGCA
>JACMKK010000157.1 GCA_014380115.1 Luteimonas sp.
CCGTGAGGTCCGCGTCGGCGACCGTCTGATCGCGATCGACGCGCAGCCCTACGACCTGCAGTTCTTCCCGCATCCGCCCAAGCAGCAGCTGGACTATGGGACGGCCCGCGTGCTGGCCGTGGCCGACATGCTGAGCGCCGGCGGGCCGCGCGATGTGATCGCCATCTCCGCCGGCACCCGCGAAGGCGTCGACAACGGCACGGTGTTCTCGATCTGGCGCGAAGGCACCAACACGGTCGATCGCGTCGAGGAGAAGTGGGATCGCAGCGAGGATTCGGTGTCGTTCGAGAGCAAGGTGCGCCTGCCTGACGAGTTCGCCGGTCACGTGATGATCTTCCGCACCTACGAGAAGGTCAGCTACGGCCTGGTCATGGACAGCATCAAGCCGACCATGATCGGTTACCACCTCAAGCACCCCGACGCGCCGTACTGAAAGGCGGCGGTCCGCGAGGACTTTCCCGACACATCATCGCGACGGCGCCCTCGGGCGCCGTTTTCGTTGGCGTCGCAAGCTGTCGCGATGACCGAAGCCGATCGCGACGCCTTGCTGTGCCTGTTGTCGCTCGGCGGCGCGACCGGACCTCGCCGCAGCCTGCTCGAGGCGCATGCCTCGCCCGCAGCGGCACGCGAGGCCGGATCCAAGGCCTGGCGCCTGGTCGGCCTGGACGAGCATCAGGTGCGGGCATTCGATGCGACCTCGCCGATACCCGAAGACCTCGCGCGCAGCCGTGACTGGCTGGCGCGGCCCGAGCATCACCTGATCGGCTGGCACGATCCCGACTATCCCGCCTTGCTGCGCCGGATCGCCAGCCCGCCGCTGGCGCTGTTCGTTGCCGGAGATCCCGCATTGCTGTGGCACCCGGGCGTTGCCGTCGTCGGCAGCCGCATGCCCAGCGCCGGCGGCCGCGATCATGCCCACGACTTCGCCCATGCCCTGGCGGCTTCTGGCCTGGCGGTGATCAGCGGGTTGGCCGCCGGGGTCGATGCCGCTGCGCACGCAGGCGCACTGGCAGCCGGCGGCCTGACTATCGCCGTGCTCGGCACCGGTGCCGACGTGCCCTACCCGCGCGGCAATGCCGCCTTGCATGCCGAGATCTGCTCGCGCGGCGCGGTCGCCAGCGAACATCCGCCCGGCACGCAGGCGCGGCGCGAGCATTTTCCAAGCCGCAACCGCATCCTCGCCGGCCTCGCACTAGCGACGCTCGTGATCGAGGCCGCCGAACGTTCCGGCGCGCTGATCACCGCCCGGCTGTCCGGCGAGGCCGGACGCGACGTCTTCGCGGTCCCGGGCTCGATCCACAACCCCATGGTCCGCGGCTGCCACCGCCTCATACGAGACGGCGCCGGCCTCGTCGAAAGCGCACAGGAAGTCATCGCCGCGCTGAAACCGATGGCCGCCGAGCTCGCAGACGCCTTGCGTGCACGGCTTGCTGCCCCCAGTTCAGCGGCCAAGGGCCTCATCGAGACCCCACGCAGTACCGCGAAGTTCGGCGACCCCGACTACCACCACTTGTGGGAGGCCTTGGGCCATGACCCCACAGGTATGGATCGGCTGGTCGAACGCACCGGATTGACGACCGCCAATGTGTCCTCCATGCTGCTGGTCATGGAGCTTGAAGGCCGGGTGGCAGTCGCGCACGGCCGGTATTCCCGCAAGTCCTGAGAACCGGTCCGGGATGGACCTGTTCAGACGCTAACGACACCGCGCCGCCAGGCGCAGGCCGGGGGGAAATGAAAGAGAGCATCCTGGATGTCCTGCTCTACCTGTTCGAACACTATTTCACCGAAGACGCGGACCTCGTCCGCGACCGCGACTCCTTGCAGAACGGCCTGTTGACCGCCGGCTTCAGCCCGGCCGAGATCAGCAAGGCCTTCGACTGGCTCGATGCTCTCGCCGACCAGCGCCCCGCCGCCCGTGCCACGCGCGCCGACGGACCGACGCGGGTTTATTTCGGGCCGGAACTCGACAAGCTCGACGTCGAGTGCCGAGGCTTCCTGCTGTTCCTGGAACAACAGGGCATCCTAGACGCCGGCCAGCGTGAGCTGGTGCTGGACCGCGCCATGGCGCTGGACCAGGACGAACTCGACCTCGACGACCTGAAGTGGGTGGTGCTGATGGTGCTGTTCAACCAGCCCGGCTCCGAAGCCGCCTACGCCTGGATGGAAACCCAGATGTTCGCCGACGAACCGGAACCCGTGCACTAGGGCCCATTTCGCGGCGCCGGCGCACTCCGAGCTTGACAGCGCCGACCCCGGCGTGATTCCACTATAAATAGAGCGAACCTGAACGCCCGTGGCCCCGGCCCGGGCGTTCGCCTTCTGTCATGCACTTTTTTGCGTCGCCGCGATGGCGCGCCTGGAATCTCCCCCGCGATGGCCAAGAACCTCCTTATCGTCGAGTCGCCCGCCAAGGCCAAGACGATCAACAAGTACCTCGGCAAGGACTTCATCGTCCTCGCCTCCTACGGCCACGTCCGCGACTTGGTGCCGAAGGAAGGTGCGGTCGATCCGGCCAACGGCTTCAAGATGGACTACAGCGTCATCGACAAGAACGCCAAGCATGTCGATGCCATCGCCAAGGCCGCCAAGGGCGCCGATGCGCTGTTCCTGGCGACCGACCCGGACCGCGAGGGCGAGGCGATCAGCTGGCACATCGCCGAGATCCTGAAAGAACGCGGCCTGCTCAAGGGCAAGACGCTGCAGCGCGTGGTCTTCACCGAGATCACGCCGCGCGCGATCAAGGAAGCGATGGCCAATCCGCGCGAGATCGCCGGCAACCTGGTCGACGCACAGCAGGCGCGGCGCGCGCTCGACTACCTGGTCGGCTTCAACCTCTCGCCGGTGCTGTGGCGCAAGGTGCAGCGCGGCCTGTCCGCCGGTCGCGTGCAGTCGCCGGCGCTGCGCATGATCGTCGAGCGCGAGGAGGAGATCGAGGCGTTCATCGCACGCGAATACTGGTCGATCGAGGCCGAGTGCGCGCATCCGTCGCAGACCTTCACCGCCAAGCTCAACAAATTCGACGGCAAGAAGTTCGAGCAGTTCACGATCACCGACGGCGAGACCGCGGAGGAAGCGCGACGCCGCATCGTCGCCGCGGCCAACGGCGCACTGCACGTCACCGACGTGGTCAGCAAGGAACGCAAGCGGCGTCCGTCGCCGCCGTTCACGACCTCGACGCTGCAGCAGGAAGCCTCGCGCAAGCTAGGCTTCACCACGTCGCGCACCATGCGCGTGGCGCAGAAGCTGTACGAAGGCGTGACCATCGGCGACGAGGGCGCGGTCGGCCTGATCAGCTACATGCGTACCGATTCGGTCAACCTGTCGGCCGAAGCCCTGAGCGAGATCCGCGACGTGATCGCGCGCGACTTCGGCACCAAGGCGCTGCCGGACAAGCCCAATTTCTACCAGACCAAATCCAAGAACGCGCAGGAAGCGCATGAGGCGATCCGCCCGACCGCGGCGCTGCGCACGCCCGCGCAGGTCGCCAAATACGTCGACGACGACGGCCGCCGCCTGTACGAACTGATCTGGAAGCGCGCGGTCGCCTCGCAGATGGTGCCCGCCACGCTCAACACCGTCAGCGTCGACCTCGCCGCCGGCACCGAGCACAGTTTCCGCGCCTCGGGCACGACCGTGATCGATGCGGGCTTCCTCGCCGTCTACGAGGAAGGCAAGGACCAGAAGGCCGCCGAGGACGAGGACGAGGGCCGCAAGCTGCCGCTGATGAAGCCCGGCGACCGCGTGCCGCTCGACCGCATCCACACCGACCAGCACTTCACCGAGCCGCCGCCGCGTTTCTCCGAAGCCTCGTTGGTCAAAGCGCTTGAGGAATACGGCATCGGACGGCCGTCGACGTATTCGTCGATCATCCAGACGTTGCAGTTCCGCAAGTACGCCGAACTCGAGAATCGCCGCTTCCGTCCGAGCGACGTCGGCCGCGCGGTCTCGAACTTCCTCAGCGGCCACTTCACCCGCTACGTTGACTACGACTTCACGGCGAAGCTCGAGGACGAACTCGACGCGGTATCGCGCGGCGAGGAAGAATGGGTGCCGCTGATGGAGAAGTTCTGGGGCCCGTTCAAGGAACTGGTCGACGAGAAGACCGAGTCGGTCGATCGCAGCCAGGCCACCGGCGCGCGCGAACTTGGCACCGATCCCAAGTCCGGCAAGCCGGTCAGCGTGCGTCTCGGTCGTTACGGGCCGTATGCGGCGATCGGCAGCACCGCCGAGGAGGAGGAGGAGAAGCCGACGTTCGCCAGCCTGCGTCCCGGCCAGAGCATGCACACGATCACGCTCGAAGAGGCACTCGACCTGTTCCGCCTGCCGCGCAAGCTGGGCTCGAACAACGACGAGGAAGTCAGCGTCGGCATCGGCCGCTTCGGCCCGTTCGCCAAGCGCGGCAGCGTCTACGCCTCGCTGAAGAAGGAGGACGATCCGTATACGATCGACCTGGCGCGCGCGGTGTTCCTGATCGACGAAAAGGAAGAGATCGCGCGCAACCGCGTCATCAAGGCCTTCGACGGCAGCGACATCCAGGTGCTCAACGGCCGCTACGGTCCCTATCTCAGCGACGGCAAGCTCAACGGGCGCATTCCGAAGGATCGCGAACCGGCATCGCTGACGCTCGACGAGGTCGTCAAGCTGATGGAGGAAACCGGCAAGCCGATGCGGCGTGGCAAGTTCGGCGCTAAGAAGACCGCAGCGAGGAAGACGACTGCACCCGCCAAGAAGACAGCGACCAAGACGGCGGCGAAGAAGGCCACGAAGAAGACGACGAAGAAGACCGCGGGCAAGACCGCCAGCAAGACGGCGAAGAAAACCGCCGGCAAGAAGGCAGCGAAAAAAACCCCCGCTGCCACCGCCTGACCCGATGGCTGCGTGCAGCCCTCCTGCGCGCAGCCTTGAACGATCACGATGTCCGTACGCAGTTACCTGAGCAGGCTGGGCTACTTCCAGGCCCACCGCATGTTGAAGCGGTGGCTGTCGCACCCACTCGGCCACTTCTATTCTCCGGTCGGCGACGTCGACGCGCTGGCCGCGGAACGCGCGCGCCTGTGGCCGGCGGATGCGACGAGCCCCGGAATCGACTTCGAGCCGGCGGCGCAGGCGCAGCTGTTGCGCGATGTCTTTCCCGCACTGTTGGCCGGCTTCGACTACCCGGCGCAGACGCACGTAGACGACCATCGCTACTCGCTGCACAACTCGCAGTTCGGCGAGGCCGATGCGCGCGCACTGTTCGCGTTGCTGCGTCACTGGCAGCCCCGGCGTCTGGTCGAGGTCGGCAGCGGCTACTCGACGCTGCTCGCCGCCGACGTCAATCGCCGCTTCCTCGGCGGCGCTCTGCGCATCACCGCGATCGAACCGTATCCGCGCGCGTTCCTGCACGATCTCGAGGGCCTGCACGCGCTGCGCGTGGAACGCGTACAGGACACGCCCGCCTCGGTCTTCGCCGAACTCGAAAGTGGCGACATGCTGTTCATTGATTCCTCGCACGTGCTCAAGACCGGCAGCGACCTGGTCCACCTGCTGACGCGGGTGTTACCGACGCTGGCAAGCGGCGTATGCATCCACGTGCACGACGTGTTCCTGCCCGACGACTATCCGCCGCACTGGGTGATCGACGAGAACCGCAGCTGGAACGAGCAGTACGCACTGCAGGCGATGCTTGCAGGCAATCCACGCTATCGCGTGCTGTATGGCACCCAGTACGCACTGACGCGGCTGGCGCCCGATGCGGCCGTCGCCTTCGGCGCGCTGGCGGGGCAGCCCTATGTCGGCGGCAGCTTCTGGATCGAAGTGCGATGACCAGCTTGCTATCCGTCGTCGAGGCAGCGGCGCTCCTGCGCCGCGGAGGTGTCGTGGCCTATCCGACCGAAGCAGTCTGGGGACTGGGCTGCGATCCCTCCGATGAAGCTGCCGTGTCGCGACTGCTCGCACTCAAGCAACGCGCCGTGGACAAAGGTCTGATCCTCGTGGCCGCGTCGATGCCGCAGCTGGACGGCCTCGTCGACTGGCGCGTGCTGCCGGAAGTGCGCCGTGAAGCGGTGTTCGCGACATGGCCCGGCCCGCACACCTGGATCGTGCCCGCGACCGTGCGCGTGCCGCGCTGGATCACCGGCGTACACGACAGAAATGTCGCCGTGCGCATCAGCGCGCATGCCGTGGTCGCCGCCTTGTGCGAGGCTTTCGGTGCTCCGTTGGTTTCGACCAGCGCCAACCGCGCCGGCATGCCGCCGCCGTACGACGTGTCGGCCATCGATGCCACGTTACGCGCGGGACTCGATGGCCTCGTCGAAGGCGACACCGGCCACCTGTTGCAGCCGACGCCGATCCGAGACGCCCGCAGCGGGGACGTGTTGCGCGGCTGATCCACCGCCTTCACTCGGGCATCACGAATCGGGACTAGCCTTCCGCAGCCGGCCTCGCGCCGGACAACAACGCGGGAGGCGACCGGGGACCTTTCGCGACCCAGACGAGGAGAGAGACCACATGAAGCAACCGATCGCAGCCACTCTGTTGGCGCTGGCCATGACCGTTGCGCTGCCACTGGCCGCGCAGGACAGCAAGGAGCAACCCGCTGCCGCACCGCAGATGAGCGCGGAAACGAAGGCGATGATGGAGGCCTGGACGAAGGCCGCGACGCCTGGCGAGCAACACAAGCAACTCGCCGAAGAGTTCGCCGGTACCTGGACCACCAAGCAGACCATGTGGATGGAACCTTCGGCGCCGCCGATGACCGAAACCGGCAAATCGGTGAACACGCCTGTGTTCGGCGGCCGTCAGGTCCGCATGGATTTCACCGGCCAGTTCATGGGCGCCCCGTTCGAAGGCTCTGGCTACAACGGGTATGACAACACCCTCGGCAAGTACACGAGCACGTGGACCGACAACATGTCGACAGGCGTGATGCTCAGCAAGGGTGACTACGACGCCGCGACCAAGACCTACACCTATCGCGGCGAAATGGCCGACCCGATGAACAAGGGCCAGATGATCCCAATCCGCCAGACCGTGCGCGTCGTCGATGCCGACCATCACGTCTTCGAGATGTACGAGCCGAGGGCCGGCAAGGAAGTCAAGACCATGATGATCGAGTACACGCGCGCCAAGTAACCGTTGTGCGGCGGACCGGTTTGCCCGGTCCGCCGCGATGAACGAAGGCACAGTCGCCGGTTCCGGCTGAACCGGTTGCTCTTTTCCGGCGTCACGCAGGCGCGCAAGATGCGCGCATGTGCCGAACCCTGCTCATCGCCCTGTGCGCCGCCACGCTCGCCACCGCGACGCCGCGCGTGGGCGCTGCCGATGACGACGTGACCATCTACCGCTGCACCGATGCCAAGGGCAAGCTCACTTTGCGCGACACGCCATGTGCCAAGGGCCAGCAACAGCAGGTGCGCTCGATGATCCGGCCGAAGGACGCCCCACTGCGCGCGCAGCCGGCGCAGTCGGCGCAGTCGCCGCTAGTTGCGGCGCAACCAGCGCCGCAACCCATCATGATCCGCAACGCACCGCGACCGATGTACGAGTGCGTGCGTCCCGACGGCAGCTACTACACCAGCGACACCGCCGACGGCGCGCCGCGCTGGGTGCCGTTGTGGACCCTGGATTTTCCGGTCGGCCCGAGATCGCTGGCACTCGGCGATCACATCGGCTCCCCTTCGCCGCGCCCGCCGAGCGATCGACCTGGTCCACCGCGCCCACCGCGGCCGCCCATGCATTCGCCGGGGCATCCGGGTCTGCTGTTTCCCGTCGGCGGCACCTGGGTGCGCGATGAATGCCATCCGCTGCCGCAGGCCGAGATGTGCGCGAGGCTCGTCGATCGCCGCGACGAGATCCGCCGCCGTTTCTTCAACGCCATGCCCAGCGAACGCGCGACATTGAATACCGAAGAGCGCGGCATCAACGCTCGCCTGTCAGACGATTGCGGAGCTTATTAATGCGTGTGCTGTCCTGTTTGCCGATCGTGCTCGC
>JACMKK010000158.1 GCA_014380115.1 Luteimonas sp.
AAGAGCGCGTGCGCCTGCCGATGTGGACGGTACTGACACAGCATCCGCGCGCCTTGCTGGCCGGGACGTTCGCCGCGCTGGCGACGTTCGTGCTGTTCTACCTGATGACGGTGTTCGCACTGAGCTGGGGCACGACGCAGCTCGGCTATACGCGTGAGCAGTTCCTGTGGATGCAGATGCTCGGCGTGCTGTGTTTCGCGGCCCTGATCCCGTTGTCGGCGGTCTATGCGGAACGGCGCGGACCACGCATGGCGATGATCGGTGCGACGCTGGCGATCGCGGTGTTCGGCTTCCTGTTCGCGCCGTTGTTCGTTGGCGGCAATGCGGCCGGGATCGCGGTGTTCCTGGCGATCGGCTTCTGCATCACCGGCCTGACCTACGGCCCGATCGGCACGACCCTGTCCGGCATGTTCCCGACCGCCGTGCGCTACACAGGCTCATCGCTCGCGTTCAACCTCGCCGGCATCCTCGGCGCGTCGCTGGCGCCTTACATCGCGATCTGGCTGGCGGGGCACTACGGAGTCGCGGCGGTGGGTTACTACCTGTCGGCAGCGGCCTTGCTGACCTTGCTGGCGTTGTTGTCGATGCCGCATGACGTGCCGCAGCCGGCTCCGTAGGAGCGGCTCACCGTCGGATGGAACTCGCGGCTATGGGCCGCTCCTGAGGACAGGCTCGCTGGCCGACGCCTTCTCGCTCTCCAGCAGCGTGAGATATAGCCGCAGGTCGAATTCGAGCTGGTGATAATCGGGCGCCATGTGCGTGCACAACTGGTAGAAGGGTTTGTTGTGCTCGTACTCCTTCAGGTGCGCCAGCTCGTGCACGACGATCATCTTCAGGAACTCGGCCGGCGCGTCGCGGAACACGCTGGCGATACGGATCTCGCGGCGCGCTTTCAGGCGGCTGCCTTGCACGCGCGATACGGCGGTGTGCGTGCCGAGCGCCTGGCGGACGACCTGCAGCTTGTCGTCATAGATCACCTTGTGCAGCGGCCCGCTCTGGCGCAGGAACCGGTCCTTCATGGCGACGGTGTACTGCAGCAAGGCCTTGTCGTTGCGGACACCGTGCGTCTCGCCGTAGCGATCGTGCAGGCGTTCGCCGAGCCGGCCTTGGTCCACCAGCTCGCGCACCTGCGCCTGTACGTGTTCTGGATAGCCGCCGAGGTATTTCAGGATGTCCATGGCGCCACGATACGGCAACGCGGCAAACCGCCGGCGTCGATGCGCGCGGGGTCGCCGCGCGCTCGATGAATGGGCAGGCGCAGAAACATCAATTGCGGCACAACGCCCGCCATGCGGCTGGCCGCATAATCGGAACGACGCCTGGAGGAGAATGACCATGCAGACCTTGAGCTGGAGCACAGGCATGCTGTTGCTCGTCGCGGCCTGCCCGTCGGCGGCCGCCGAGCAATGCACCGCCCGCAGCGGCGCCGAGACGATGCCGCTGGTGGAGCTGTACACCGCCGAAGGCTGCAACACCTGTCCGCCTGCCGATCGCTGGATGAGCAAGCGGATCACCGACACCGAGACCAACTGGCTCGCCTTCCATGTCGACTATTGGGACAAGGAGGGCTGGGTCGACCGCTTCGCGTCGCCGCTGAACACGCAGCGCCAGCGCGCGCGCGTGATCCTGGCCGAAGGCAAGGATGCGATCTATACGCCGCAGGTGATGGTCGGCATGAAAGTGCAGGCGCCCTGGCGCGAGGACGGGCGCTTCAACCGCGTCTTGAAGGAGGCGCGCCAGCCCGCGCCGGTCGCGCTGGCATTGCAAGCACAGCCGCAGGGCAAGTCGTGGAATGTCCGTATCGATGCCACGCGCGCCGCGGGCGTGGCTGCCGTGCCGGCCGAGTTGTGGCTCACGCAGTACATCGACGACCAGACCACGCGGCCGCGCGCCGGCGAGAACCGCGGCGTCACGCTGCACCACGATCGCGTGGTGCACAAGGTGTGGGGTCCCTGGAAAGTCGGCAACGATGCGCTGTCGAAGTCGGTCGCGGTGGAGGCCGAAACGAGCCCATGGGGCATGACCGCCTTCGTGCAGGACGCGCGTGGTAATACCCTGCAGTCGATCAGCCTGCCGGCTACGGCTTGCGCGGCGGCGAGCACCGCGAGCCGCTGAAACGCCAGGGGTCGCCACACGCGACCTTTGTCCCAGAAGAGGCGTTGTCATCCCGAACGCAGTGAGGGATCTGCTGTCCGCCTTCGCTGCTGTGGTGACGTGAACAACAGCTCCCTCACTGCGTTCGGGACGACAAACAGGTGTTGCGGGTCCCGAACAGGGGGTCGCCAGACCGCGCGCGCTATGATCGCGCCATGGCGAAACTGCTGCTCAACCTGCGCAACGTGCTCGAGGACGAGATCGAGGACGTGCGCGCCATGCTCGATGCCAACGGCATCGCTTACTACGAAACCCAGCCCAGCCGTTGGGGCATTTCCTACGGCGGCATCTGGCTGAGCCGCGACAGCGACCTCGCCGAAGCCAAACGCCTCATGGCGGATTACCAGGCCGCGCGTCAGACGCGCGTGCGCGCCGAATACGAAACGGCCAGGCGCGAAGGCACCGCCGAGACCTTCGCCAGCGTGCTGCGCGAACAGCCCTTGCGCGTACTGCTGACGGTGCTTGCGATCCTGGGACTGCTTGCGCTGGTCGCTCTGCCGGTCTACCTGCTGCGCCAGTAGGGCTGCCGCGAAGATTAGTCTTGTCATCCCGAACGCAGTGAGGGATCTGCTGTGGCACCTAGTGGCTGCATCAAGACAACAGATCCCTCACTGCGTTCGGGAGGACAGCCTG
This sequence comes from Luteimonas sp., assembly GCA_014380115.1. Taxonomy (GTDB): domain Bacteria; phylum Pseudomonadota; class Gammaproteobacteria; order Xanthomonadales; family Xanthomonadaceae; genus Luteimonas. The sequence continues at coordinate 2,788 of JACMKK010000158.1, forward strand.
CAGGACGACCGGGCGCGTGTGGTCGTCACGCATTTCTGCTTGAATAGCCGGCCCCATCAAGCGAGACACGCGAATGACGCTTTCCATGCACGCTGCATCGGTCCCCGTGTTCAGGCAGATGCTCGGCAGCCTCGACAACCTGCTGGCGAAGGCCGAATCCCACGCCGCGGAGCGCAAGATCGATCCGGCCGCGCTGTTGCAGGCGCGCCTGTTCCCCGACATGTTCGCGTTGCTGAAGCAGGTGCAGATCGCGTGCGATTTTGCCAAAGGTGTGTCTGGCCGCCTCGCCGGCGCCGAGTTGCCGGTGTCCGACGACAGCGAACAGACCTTCGCCGAGCTTCGCGCGCTGGTGGCGAAGACAATTGCTTTCATCAGCGGTCTCGACGCCGCGCGCTTCGATGGTAGCGAAGACCGCGAGGTCGTGCTGCGTCCGGGCACGCCGAAGGAGCGCAGGTTCGTCGGCCAGGCCTATCTGCTCCACTACGGCCTGCCGCAATTCTTCTTCCACGTTACGACCGCCTACGCGCTGTTGCGGCATAACGGCGTCGAACTCGGCAAGAAGGACTACATGGGAAGCTGAGCCCGGGGAAGCTGAGCGCGGGAAGCTACTGAGCACACGGGCGCACCGGATGGAGGGCTGCCCGGCCCGGGAAACTGGAGCGGACGATGTTGAAAAGGGTACGCAACCGCCGCAGCGACGCACTGTCGCAGATGACGTGGCAGGCACTGGAAACGCTGCTGGCCGTGCACTATCGCGGCCAGGGATATGCCGTCGAGCATGTCGGGACGGCGGTATCCGGCAGCCGCTACGATGGCGGTATCGACCTCAAGCTGCGTCGCGGCGACGAGTACGTGATCGTCGAATGCAAGCACTGGAATGCCCGGCAGGTGCCGCACAACGTCGTGCACCAGTTGCTCGGCATCATGGTCAATGAAGGCGCCACCGGCGCCATCGTGGTCAGCAGCGGCGAGTTCACCGAACGGGCTAAGGAAGCCGCGGCAAGGCGAGGCGAGGTGCAGCTGGTCGACGGCGACGCCCTGCGCGCGATGCTCGGGCCGTTGCCGGAGCCGGAGCCGGAGCCGGCAATGGCCTCGGGCTGGCGCAACGTCGATCCGGCGGAGATGCGCAGCTGGCGCGGTGCGCGTGGTGTCTCGCTGGGCAGGACACTGGTCGTCGCCGGCATCGGCTTAGCAACGGTGCTCGCGCTCGTATTCGTGCTGCGCGTGGCCATCGGCCTGCGGCAGGCCGAGATCCTGCGTCGTGAAGCGCGTGCCGCGCAGACCATCGCAGCGCCCACCATCGCACCGCGGCCGCGTGTTGCGGTGCCAGCAAAACCACTGGCCGCACCGGTGCCGCCGCCCACCGCACCGACGCCGCCGAAGATCCAACTCGGCATGACGGAAGCGGAAAAAGCGGAAAGCCCCATTCCGAAATTATA
>JACMKK010000159.1 GCA_014380115.1 Luteimonas sp.
GGAGCGCGTGCCAGGTCGCACCGGCCATCCAGCTCAAGTCCCAATAGCCTGACGCCGGTCGCAGGACCGGCGCCGCCCCGCACACGCCAAGGCACCAAATAAAGCTCGGAGAATTCCCATGGAACTGCGCCCCATCCTCTCGACGCTACGCCGGCACAAGACCGCAGCCGCGCTGATCGTGCTCGAAATCGCGCTGAGTTGCGCGATCGTCTGCAACGCCGTGTTCCTGATCGGCGACCGCATCGGCCGCATGGATCGTCCCAGCGGGCTTGCCGAAAAGGAACTGGTGCGCGTCCAGCTCACCGGGATCGGCAAGGACGACAACGCCGCAGCGCTCACGGCCAGCGACCTGGCGGCCTTGCGCGGCCTGCCAGGCGTGAAAGGCGCTGCCGTGAGCAACCAGGTCACGTTCGTCAATTCGTCCTGGAACAGTTCGGTCAACCTCAGCAAGGACCAGACCCAGCAGACGCTGCATTCGACGGTGTACATGGGCGACGAGCAACTGCTGCCCACGCTGGGGTTGAAGCTCGTGGCAGGTCGCAACTTCGCTCCCGACGAGATCATCGAGTGGGCGAAGATCGACGCGCCCGGCGCAGACGTCGCGATTCCCGCCGCGATCATCACCCGCAGCATGGCCGACAAGCTTTATCCGGGCCAGGATCCGCTCGGCAAGGTGTTTTTCAGCTGGGGTCCGGAGCCGATCCGGGTCATCGGCATCGTCGAGCACTTCGTCCGGCCCAGTGAAGCCGGTGGCACCGTCGCGCACGACTATTCGATGATCCTTCCGATCCGCGTGCCGTACACGGTCGGCGGCAATTACCTGATCCGGGTCGGCGATCCCGCGCGCCGCGCGGAGACGCTGAAAGCAGCCGTCGACGTCCTGAAGAAGAACGGTCGCAACCGCATCATCCTCGACGACAACACGAAGACGGTCGAGGACCTGCGCCTGGAATACTACCGCGAGGACCGGTCGATGGTCTGGCTGCTGCTCGGCGTGTGCATCGCGCTGCTGGTGGTCACCGCGCTCGGCATCGTCGGCCTGGCCAGCTTCTGGGTGCAGCAACGCACCAAGCAGATCGGCGTACGCCGCGCACTCGGCGCCACGCGTGGCCAGATCCTGCGCTATTTCCAGACCGAAAACTTCCTGCTGGCCACGATCGGCATCGTCCTCGGCATGCTGCTGGCCTACGGCATCAACCAGTTGCTGATGGGCAAGTACGAGTTGCCGCGGCTGCCGGCGATCTACCTGCCGGTCGGCGCGCTGGCGTTGTGGTTGCTGGGACAGATCGCGGTGTTCGGACCGGCGCGGCGCGCTGCGGCAGTACCGCCTGCAGTGGCGACGAGGACCGTGTAGCGCAGGCACCGCCGGCAACGCAGGCGCCATTCGCTCTGACACTCTGCCTCTCGCCGCGAACATCGCGGCGAGAGGCAGAGACTGGCCTCGCAATGGGGCTGGCTATACTTCGACGCACGCTCCCCTGTCGCCACCGCGCGACGACTTCGTTCAGCACCAGGCACACGCGATGCCGACGATCCTGATCATCGACGACAACCC
>JACMKK010000160.1 GCA_014380115.1 Luteimonas sp.
GCAGGTCGACACGCGCAATATCCTATTCATCGTCGGCGGCGCGTTCGCCGGGCTGGACAAGATCATCCAGCAGCGCAGTACCGATGCCAGCGGCATTGGTTTCGGCGCCAAGCTCAAGAGTTCAGAGCGCAAGACCGAGATCGGCAAGGTGCTGGCCGAGGTCGAGCCCGAGGATCTGATCAAGTTCGGCCTGATCCCCGAGTTCGTCGGCCGCCTGCCGGTGGTCGCCACGCTCGAGGAATTGGACGAAGCGGCCCTGATCAAGATCCTGACCGAGCCGAAGAACGCGATCAGCAAGCAGTTCAAGAAGCTGTTCGAGATGGAAGGCGTGGAGCTGGAGTTCCGCCAGGATGCACTGGCCGCCATCGCCCGCAAGGCGCTCAAGCGCAAGACCGGCGCGCGCGGCCTGCGCACGATCGTCGAGTCGGTGCTGCTCGACACGATGTACGACCTGCCGTCGCTGGAAAACGTGAGCAAGGTCGTGGTCGACGAGTCGGTGATCGAGCACAAGTCCGATCCCTACCTGATCTACCAGACGCCGCCGGCCGTGCCCAAGGTCGCCGCCGCCGAGTGAACCATGGCCGCCGGCGTCTGCCGGCCCCTGCGGCAAGCGCTGGCGCCCGTTGGCGCCCAGCACGAGACTACGGCCCCGCCGGCTGCAATGTGACGCCAGTGCCAGTCCGCGCCGCGCCAATGCCCGATTCATGAACAGGCTGGCGGGCCGCTGTGTTCCGCAATCCCGGAACCGCCTTTTTCGGCTTGCATCCCACGCCCCGGCGCCCCATAAGGGAGCCATGCGGACTTGGTCCGCCACTGTCCTGTCCCCCCGGAGTTTCCATGACCGACCGCCCCGAACGCGAAATCCTCGAACTACCGGTATTGCCCCTGCGCGATGTCGTCGTATTCCCGCACATGGTGATTCCGCTGTTCGTCGGTCGCGAAAAGTCGATCAAGGCGCTGGACCTGGCCATGGAATCGGACAAGCGCATCCTGCTGGTCGCGCAGAAATCGGCCGAGACCGATGACCCCGATGGCGAAGAGCTGTACGAGATCGGCACGCTGGCCCACGTCCTGCAGTTGCTGAAACTGCCCGACGGCACGATCAAGGTGCTGGTCGAAGGCGTGTCACGCGCGCGCGTCGGAAAAGTGCGCGAACACGAAGGCGCCTTGCTGGGCGAGGGCGTCGTCATCGAATCGACGGACCAGCGTGAGCCGCGCGAGGTCGAAGCAGTCGCACGTTCGCTGATGAGTCTGTTCGAGCAATACGTCAAGACCAACCGCAAACTGCCTCCCGAATTGTTGCAGACGCTGTCCGGCATCGACGAACCGAGCCGCCTCGCCGACACCATTTCCGCACACCTCGGCGTGCGCCTCGCCGACAAGCAGCGCCTGCTCGACACCATCGAGACCGCCGACCGCCTGGAACTCCTCGTCGGCTTCGTCGACGGCGAGATCGACGTGCAGCAGATGGAGAAGCGCATCCGCGGCCGCGTCAAATCGCAGATGGAGAAGAGCCAGCGTGAGTACTACCTCAACGAGCAGATGAAGGCGATCCAGAAGGAACTCGGCGAGATCGACGACGCGCCGAACGATCTGGACGAGATCGCACGCAAGATCGCTGAGGCCGGCATGCCGAAGGCGGTCGAGACCAAGGCCAAGAACGAGTTCAACAAGCTCAAGCAGATGTCGCCGATGTCGGCCGAAGCCGCCGTCGTGCGCAACTACCTGGAGTGGTTGCTCGGCGTGCCGTGGAAGAAGCGCAGCAAGGTACGCAAGGACCTCAAGGCGGCGCAGGACGTGCTCGATGCGGACCATTACGGTCTGGAGAAGGTCAAGGAACGCATCCTCGAATACCTCGCCGTGCAGACGCGCGTGAAGCAGATGAAGGGCGCGATCCTGTGCCTGGTCGGCCCGCCAGGCGTCGGCAAGACTTCGCTCGGCCAGTCGATTGCCAAGGCCACCAACCGCAAGTTCGTGCGCATGTCGCTCGGCGGCGTGCGTGACGAAGCCGAGATCCGCGGCCATCGCCGCACCTACGTCGGTTCGATGCCGGGCCGTATAGTGCAGAACCTCAACAAGGCCGGGGTCAAGAATCCGCTGTTCATGCTCGACGAGATCGACAAGATGTCGATGGACTTCCGCGGCGATCCGTCTTCGGCGCTGCTCGAAGTGCTCGATCCCGAGCAGAACAACTCCTTCAACGACCACTACCTCGAGGTCGATCTCGACCTGTCGGAAACGATGTTCGTGGCGACGTCCAACTCGCTCAACATCCCCGGCCCGCTGCTCGATCGCATGGAGGTCATCCGCATTCCCGGTTACACCGAGGAAGAGAAGATCAATATCGCGATGCGCTACCTGGTGCCCAAGCAGCTCAAGGCCAACGGAGTGGCCGCGTCGGAGTTGAAGATCGCCGAGAGCGCGGTCAAGGACATCGTGCGCTACTACACGCGCGAATCGGGCGTGCGCAACCTCGAGCGCGAGATCGCCAAGATCAGCCGCAAGGTGGTCAAGGAAATCGCGCTGGCCGGGCCCAAGGCGAAAGCAGGCAAAGCATTCGTCGTCACGTCCAAGAACCTTGAAAAGTACTTGGGCGTGCAGCGCTACGACTTCGGACGCGCCGAGCAGGAGAATGAAATCGGCCTGGTGACGGGCCTGGCGTGGACCGAGGTCGGCGGCGACCTGCTGCAGATCGAATCCACGCTGGTGCCGGGCAAGGGCCAGCTCATCCTGACCGGCCAACTCGGCGACGTGATGAAGGAATCGGCGTCGGCGGCGCTATCGGTCGTGCGCGCGCGTACCGAACGTCTCGGCATCGAACTCGACTTCCTGCAGAAGCAAGACGTGCACGTGCACGTTCCCGACGGGGCGACGCCGAAGGACGGCCCGAGCGCCGGCATTGCGATGACGACTGCGTTGGTGTCGATGCTGACCAGGATTCCGGTCAGGGCCGATGTTGCGATGACCGGCGAGATCACGCTGCGCGGCCGCGTCACTGCGATCGGCGGGCTGAAGGAAAAGCTGCTCGCCGCGATGCGCGGCGGCATCCGCACGGTGATCATTCCGGAGGAGAACCGCAAAGACCTCGCCGACCTGCCGAAATCCGTCGCGCAGGCCATGAGGATCGTGCCGGTGCGCTGGATCGACGAAGTGCTGGACCTGGCGCTCGAACGTCCGCTCACACCCAACGCTGTCGCCGAGGGCATCAAGGAAACGATCGAGGAGGCCACGCACGACACCGGCCAACCCGCCGTGCAGCCGGATGTCAAGCACTGATTTTCGATTATGCCTTTAGTCGGTAAATCGACTCTCGAATGCCTGAAACCCGCGCCAGTATTGGGTTTCCGTGTTGCGTGCCCAAAACCCCACTGGTATAACGGACGCAACCGCGATGCGCGTAACCGCGTGAAGCATCGAGGCAGTTCGATCGGCCGTGCTCGCGGAATCGCCGCGTAACGAACCCGGTTGTCACACATCAAGCGATTACATCGTGCTGTCATCCGGCGGCCAACGAATTCCGCACAAGGGAGTCCCAAAGAATGAATAAATCCGAATTGATCGACGCCGTCGCCGAAGCAACCGACCTCTCCAAGGCTGATGCCGGCCGTGCCGTCGACGGTTTCATCGGCGTGATCAGCAAGGCCCTCAAGGGCGGCGACAGCGTCACGCTCGTCGGGTTCGGCACGTTCGAAGTGCGCGCACGCGGTGCCCGCACCGGCCGCAATCCACGGACGGGTGAGGAGATCAAGATCGCCGCTTCGAAGAATCCCGCGTTCAAGGCTGGCAAGGCTCTGAAGGATGCCGTAAACTAATTGGCCCCGCCGTAGATGCCTCGGCATCTGCATGAGCACTTGGGTGCTTAGCTCAGCGGTAGAGCGTCTCCCTTACACGGAGAGGGTCGGGGGTTCGAAACCCTCAGCACCCACCAGGGGTTGACGCACAGTTCCAGGAATGCGGAGTGGTAGTTCAGTCGGTTAGAATGCTGGCCTGTCACGCCGGAGGTCGCGGGTTCGAGTCCCGTCCACTCCGCCAGTTCTGCAGAAGGCGCCGGAAACGGCGCCTTCTTTTTTTTCGCCTGCGGTTCGCGCGCATCGCGGTTCTTGCACCGCGCCGAGCGCCGCCCTCGCATCCTGTGTATCGCGGCCATTGCAGGTAAACTGCGCGGCTCGTCCAGAACAGTGCTCCGTCCGATGCTGCAAGCCCTCCGAGACAAGTCCTCAGGCTGGATCGCCACCGTGATCCTCGGCCTGCTCGTGATTCCGTTCGCCTTCTTCGGGATGGAGCAGTATCTGTTCCAGCGCAACGACACGTTCGTCGCCAAGATCGAGGCACCGCCGAAGTGGTGGCGGTCCGCGCCCGCATGGTGGCCGGTGACGATGCTGTGGCAGCGCGAGGAAGTCAGCGCCGATGAGTTCCGCACCGCCTTCGAGCAGGCGCGCCAGCAACAACGCACCGCGCAGGGCGAGCAGTTCGATCCGCGTGAATTCGAAAGCGCCGACAACAAGCGTTCCGTGCTCGACAGCCTGATCGACCAGCAGGTGCTGCAGATGTCGGCCGGACGCGCGGGTGTTGCGATCGGCGATGCGCAGGTGCGCGACGCCATCCAGGCGATCCCGGCATTCCAGGTCGACGGCAAGTTCGAGCCACAACGTTACCAATTGGCGCTGGGTTCGCAGATTCCGCGGCAGACGCCCAAGCAGTTCGAGCAGCGCATTCGCGAGGACCTGCAGCAAAGGCTGATTCCGACGCAGGTGGCGCAATCGGCCTTCACTACGGCATCGGAAGTCGACCGGCTGCTGAAACTGATTGGCGAGAAGCGCGACGTATCGTTCGTGGTGCTTCCCGCGCCCGTGCCCGATGCAGCGGCAGTCAACGCCGCCGAAATCCAGAAGTGGTACCAGGCGCACACCAGCGACTATCGCGCACCGGAGATGGTGACGGTCGAGTACGTCGACATCGACGCGAACGCGTTGCCTGCCACCGCGGCAGCGGCCGACGAGGCCGCCTTGCGAGCACGCTACGAGCAGGAGAAGACGCGCTTCGTCGAACCCGATCAACGCCTCGCCTCGCATATCCTGATCCGCGTCGAGAAGGATGCCGACGCCGCGGCGCAGAAGGCGGCCGAGCAGAAGGCCACGCAGCTCGCTGCCCAGGCAAGGCAAGCCGGCGCAGATTTCGCGACCCTGGCGCGCGCCAATTCCGACGACACCGGTTCCAAAGCCAACGGCGGCGATCTCGGCTGGGTGCAGAAGGGCGTGATGACCGCGCCGTTCGAGCAGGCCTTGTTCGCCATGAAAGCGGGCGAGATCACCGGTCCGGTCAAGACCGACTTCGGCTGGCACGTGCTGCAGCTGCGTGAGATCAAGACCGGCAGGCAGGTGCCGTTCGAACAGGCTCGCGAAGAGTTGGCGCGCGAGCAGGGCACTGTCGAACGCGAGCGCGCGTTCAACGACCTCACCGGCAAGCTGGTCGATCAGGTCTACAAGAATCCGAGCTCACTGGCGCCCGCGGCACGCGCGGTCGGCCTGCCGGTGCAGAAGGTGGGTCCGTTCGCACGCGGCGCGGGGACGGGCATCGCGGCCAACGCGGCCGTGCAGCGCGCTGCGTTTTCGGAAACGCTGATCCAGGACGGCACGGTCAGCGATCCGATCGAGATCGCACCGAACCACAGCGTGTTGATCCGCGTCGTCGAGCATTCGCC
>JACMKK010000161.1 GCA_014380115.1 Luteimonas sp.
AAGCGTTCCAGCGAACGCTCGCAGCGCAACAGCCAGGTCGTGGCGATGCTCGCCGTGGCGCACGTGGCCGCGGGCGAGCGCCCGCAGGCGCAGGCGATCCTGCACGAACTCGAAGCCCGCGATACCGCCGGCTACGTCCCCGCGACCAGCCTGGCCGCCGTTCGCAATGCGCTGGGCGATACCGAGGCCGCGCTCGACCTGCTCGAACGGGCGTATCAGGAGCGCGATATCCGCCTGACCTTCCTCCAGGTCGACGCGCGCTGGAACAACCTGCGTGCGCAGCCGCGATTCCGTGCGCTGTCGCGGCGCATGGGCCTGCAGCTCGAACCGGTCGCTTACGGGCGCTTCTGACTGATGATCGGTTGCTGCTGTTCTTCCCCTCCTGGAGGCGGCCGACGTTGCTCGTGATGCACGGGCGGCCATCTGTCGCGCAAAAAGCGAATCTCCCCCGGCCCCTCTTTTTCAAAGAGGTAGACAGCCGTTTCAGGACTCGGACGCCTCCCGGCACGGGCTTGTCTCCCCCTCCCTGAAAGGGAGGGGCTGGGGGAGAGTTGCGCTTGGCGTGGACCAACCAAAGTCATCCCCACACCCCTCGACCATCTTCCAAATCTGCTTCGCGGATGTCAGTTTTCCGGTTGACTTCGGTTTCGGCCGGGCGTAGCGTCTCACCTCGCCTCGCCACAACATCTTGGGGTTGGTGGGGCAGGCTAGGCCCAAGCACTGGGGATTCAGCTTGGCGGCAGCATGGCTTCGGGGGGAGCGTGCGAGATGGAAAAAGCGGGCGGCAGGACACATCTATTCAGCAAGTGCGGCGCCTGGCATCGAGGGATGCCCTAGCGCAGCCGCGGCATCGCCGTCGCTGGCCTCCAGCGGGGCGGGACCCAGCAGGACCAGGCAAGGCGGTTTTGGAACAAGAAACAAGCCACACCTCACAAAAACAACAGGCAGCGGGCACGACCTGCGCCAAGCAACAAGGAGACGGGATAGCAATGAGCACGGTGCGCCTAGAGGCGGTCAGCCCATCAGAAGCGGCAGGGGACGATCAGGTCATCCCCATGCAGCCGGCGTCGCAGGACATCTGGGACAAGAAATACCGCCTCAAGACCAAGCAGGGCGTACCGGTCGATGCCGACATCGACGGCACGTTCCAGCGCGTGGCCAAGGCCCTGAGCGACGCCGAGCCGTCGCCGGAAAAGCAGAAATACTGGAACGACCGCTTCCTCTGGGCGCTGCGCCGCGGCGCGATCCCGGCCGGCCGCATCACCTCCAATGCCGGCGCGCTCGAGCACAAGCCCGCGACCTCGACGATCAACTGCACCGTGTCGGGCACGATCGTCGACTCGATGGACGGCATCCTCGACAAGGTCCACGAAGCCGGCCTGACGCTGAAGGCCGGCTGCGGCATCGGCTATGAATTCTCGACGCTGCGCCCACGCGGCGCCTTCGTCGCCGGCGCCGGCGCGTACACGTCGGGCCCGATGTCGTTCATGGATATCTACGACAAGATGTGCTTCACCGTGTCGAGCGCGGGTGGTCGCCGCGGCGCGCAGATGGGCACGTTCGATGTCTCCCATCCGGACGTGAAGGACTTCATCCGCGCCAAGCGCGAAGACGGCCGCCTGCGCCAGTTCAACTTGTCGCTGCTGATCACCGACGGCTTCATGGACGCGGTCAAGAACGACGGCGACTGGCCCTTGGTCTTTCCGATCAACCAGAAGGAAGTGCCCGACGTCGACCTCGCCAACCCCGAGCAGATCGTCTGGCGCGACTGGCCCACGCTGAGCAACTACGTCAGCCGCGACGACGGCCTCGTCGCCTGCCGCGTCTACGGCCACATCCGCGCGCGGCACCTGTGGGACATGATCATGGTCTCGACGTACGACTACGCCGAGCCGGGCTTCATCCTGATCGACCGCGTCAACGAGATGAACAACAACTGGTGGTGCGAGAACATCCGCGCGACCAACCCCTGCGGCGAGCAGCCGCTGCCGCCGTACGGCGCCTGCCTGCTCGGCTCGGTCAACCTGACCGGCTTCGTGCGCAACGCCTTCACCGAGCAGGCCACGTTCGACTGGGACGAATACAAGGAAGTCGTGCGCGTGTTCACGCGCATGCTCGACAACGTGGTCGAGGTCAACGGCTTGCCGTTGCAGCAGCAGCGCGACGAGATCATGCGCAAGCGCCGCCACGGCATGGGCTTCCTCGGCCTCGGCAGCACCGTGACCATGCTGCAGATGAAGTACGGCTCGAAGGCGAGTTGCGAGTTCACCGAGCGCATCGCCCGCGAGATGGCCGTCGCCGGCTGGGAGATGGGCCTGGCGCTGGCCAAGGAAAAAGGTCCCGCGCCGATCATGGGCGAGCAGTTCGAGGTCACCGCCGCGATGCTGCGCCAGCGCCCGGAAATGGCCAAGGACGGCTGGCGCCTGGGCCAGATGATCGAAGGCAAGGTGCTGCACGCCACGTATTCGCGCTACATGCAGCGCGTGGCCGAGGTCGCGCCGGAGCTGGTCGAGGAACTGGCCGAAGTCGGCTCGCGCTTCACCCACCACTCCTCGATCGCGCCGACCGGCACGATCTCGCTGTCGCTGGCCAACAACGCCAGCAACGGCATCGAGCCCTCGTTCGCGCACCACTACAGCCGCAATGTCATCCGCGAAGGCAAGAAGTCGAAGGAGAAGGTCGACGTCTGGTCCTACGAACTGCTTGCCTACCGCGTGCTCGTCAACGCCAAGGCGATGCCATTCGCCGAGGACGCCGAGGGCAAGCTGCCCGACTACTTCATCTCCGCCGACGACATCTCGCCGAAGGAGCACGTCGACGTGCAGGCCGCGGCGCAGAAGTGGGTCGATTCCTCGATCAGCAAGACCGCCAACGTCCCGACGGATTACCCGTACGAGGACTTCAAGGACATCTACCGCTACGCCCACGAGCAGGGCCTCAAGGGCTGCACCACCTTCCGCTTCAACCCCGCCGCGTTCCAGGGCGTGCTGGTGAAAGAGGCCGACCTGGAGAACACCACCTACCGCTTCGAGCTCGAGGACGGCAGCGTGGTCGAGGTCAAGGGCAACGAACAGATCGAATACGACGGCGAAATGCACAGCGCCGCGAACCTGTTCGACGCCCTCAAGGAAGGGTATTACGGCAAATTCTGATCTTGCTCCGTTCCCTCCCCTGCGACTGCTGGGGAGGGCCGGGGAGGGGTCGCGTCAGCACCCACCCGCTCGACGACAGCCGAAAAACACTGCACACACCTGAACGCATTTGCATACACGCCACAAACTTCGCGCTACATTCCGCCTCACGGGCGTCGTGCCCGTCCTAGAACGTCCCATAGAACGACGAGGATTTCCCGATGAGTAATGGCAATGGCGTCACGGCGACCCTGTCGAAGGCCGCCGGCAGCGTGAAAGACACCGCGAGCAATATCGGCAGCGCGGTCGCATCCACCGCCAGCGACGCGGTCGCTTCGGCCCGCAAGGCCGCGAAGAAGGCGAGCAAGGCGGTCAGCAAGTCCGCGGCCAACGCCAAGAAGGCGGTCAGCAAGCGCGTCGCCAAGGCGAAGAAGTCGCTCGCCTCGGCCAGCGCCAGCGCGAAGGCCGAAGCCGCTGCGCTCAAGCGCAAGGGCGCGGGCAAGAAGGCTGCGAAGAAGACCACCAAGAAGGCCGGCAAGAAGACCACCAAGAAGGCCGGCAAGAAGACTGCGAAGAAGTCCACCGCGCGCAAGGCGACCACCAAGCGCAAGGTCGCGGCCAAGAAGGGCGCAGTGAGAAAGGCTGCCAAGAAGGTCGCACGCAAGGCCACGGCCAAGAAGGCTGCGGTCAAGAAGGCCGTCAAGAAAGCCACGCGCAAGGCACCTGCGAAGAAGGCGGCGAAGAAGTCCGCCCGCAAGTCGCCGGCCCGCAAGGCCGCGAAGAAGTCCGCGAAGAAGAAGTAATCATCGCGTCAGCCCCTCTCCCCGCTAGCGGGGGAGAGGGTGCCCCCGAATGGGGGCGGGTGAGGGGAGCGAGGCGGCACGCCGAGCGCTTTTGATCTCCTTCCCCAAGCCCCACACAAGAAACACCGAACCAAGCACCACACCAGCAAAGAGATCCGCAATGGCCGTCAAGATCGACCAGAAAATCAAGGGCTACACCGTCCTCAGCGCCGAAGACAAGGCCAGGGAAGCCATGCCCGTCGCCTCCGTCACCCGCGACGCGCTCGAGGCCGACTTGCCCAGGGCCGACGTCATCCAGATGCACGAGCGCATCGAGCGCCCGGAAGTGCTGATCGGCAGCACCTACAAGATCAAGTCGCCGCTGGTGGAACACGCCATGTACGTGACCATCAACGACATCGTCCTCAACGCAGGCAGCGAGCACGAGCAGCGCCGCCCGTTCGAGGTCTTCATCAATTCCAAGTCGATGGACCACTTCCAGTGGATCGTCGCGCTGACCCGCATCATGTCGGCCGTGTTCCGCAAGGGCGGCGACGTCACCTTCATCGTCGACGAGATGAAGGCCGTGTTCGACCCCAAGGGCGGCTACTTCAAGGCCGGCGGCGTCTACATGCCGTCGCTGGTTGCCGAACTCGGCGCCATCGTCGAAGACCACCTCAAGTCGATCGGCCTCATGCACGACCCTGAAATGAGCGACGCCACCCGCGCCCTCATCAACGAGAAGCGCATGGCCTTCGCCAAGCTCGGCTCAAAAAAAAACTCTGACCTAAGCTCTGCCCCTTCCTCCGCGCCAGCGGGGGAAGGCCGGGATGGGGGCGCTCTTGCCAGCAGCGCCGAACCCCAGGGGTCCCACGAAGACATCGAAATCACCGGCGACGGCGTGTCCTTCCCGCCGTCGGCGACCATGTGCCACAAGTGCAACACGAAGGCGCTGGTGATCATGGATGGGTGTGCGACTTGTTTGAACTGCGGGTACTCGAAATGCGGGTGAATTTGCGCGAACGAGCCTGCGCTAGAGCACAGCCAGCAAACGGCTAGGCGCCGATAAAGTGACTGACTCAGCCCACGTAACCAATCGCTTTGAGCGATTTGTCGCGAATCTGGAACTGACATCAGCCCAGATCGTCGATGGGCAGACGAAGTATGCCGGTGTTGTGTCGTGCCTGAATGCCGCATATTACGGACACGGCTCAAAACACCTCAATTCGTTTTTGATAGGTTCCTGGGCGAAAGACACCAAGATTCGTCCGCCGCGCGACGTGGATCTTTATTTTGTATTGCCCGCCGCTGTCTATCATCGGCATGAAGGCTATGTAATCAATAAACAGTCAGCTCTTTTGCAGGAAGTGAAGGCGCGCCTGATAAAGGCTTACCCGACCAGCGCCATCAAGGGCAACGGCCCAGTGGTCGTGGCAGGATTCGCCACATACAACGTCGAAGTCGTTCCAGCGTTCGCGTTGGTCGAAGAGCGAGCCTACTGGGTATGCGACGCAAGGAATGGTGGTTCGTACAAAGTCACCAAGCCGTTGCACGAGGTTGATGCCCTTGAGGACGCAGATTTGCGAAACGCAGGGAATGTTCGTCGCCTAATTCGTATGCTCAAGGCTTGGCAAGCTTGGTGTTCGGTACCCCTCAAGTCGTTCTATTTGGAACTTCTTGCCGTCGAGTTTCTTGACAAGTCGCAGTGGCGCCCTAACGGTTACCTTTACTACCATTTGATTTGTCGCGATTTCTTCAAATTTCTGATAACGAAGGCCGATTCATTCGTTTTTGTTCCGGGGACCTACGATATTGTCTGGCTTGAAAGCGCGTGGTTGCCGCGCGCTCAAAGCGCCTACGGTCGGGCGGCGAAGGCCTGTAACCTCGAGCACGGCAACTTCATGCTGGAGGCTGGCGATGAATGGCAAAGAATATTCGGCATGGATATTCCGAGGTCTGTGTGAAGGATGAGCCCGCGTAGGATGGGTTGAGCGAAGCGATACCCATCAGCGGAAAAAGGGGGTCAGAGAACATTTGCGCTTGAAGCGATATTGTTCTCTGACCCTTTTTTCCGTAGGGCGGACCGACGCATGTCGGTCTGGTGCGGGTAACTTGGGACATTCGACGGAATCGCTTCGAGCTTGGCCGGCGAACACATGTGGCGAGGAATCGAGGCGTATGACTGCCCAAGGGTTTGAAGTAATTCCGCCTGACGTCCGCGAAGAAATCTTCGCGCGATTGCAGGGGGCAGAGCAGGAACACGAGGTTCGCATCCTGTTCGCCATCGAGTCGGGGAGCCGGGCTTGGGGTTTCGCTTCGCCAAACAGCGATTACGACGTCCGCTTCATCTACGCGCGCCCGCGCAGCTGGTACGCGGCGGTCGATGCCGAGGAGCGTCGCGACGTGATCGAATACCCGATCACCGACGACATCGACCTCAATGGATGGGACGTGCGCAAGGCGCTTCGTCTGTTCTGGAAGTGCAATCCGGCCTTTGTCGAGTGGATCCAGTCGCCGATCAGTTACATCGAGGCTGGTGGGTTTCGGCAATCTGCGCTCGGCCTGCTCCCAACGGTCTATGTCGCCGAACGCGGCGTCCATCACTACTTCAGCATGGCGAAGACGACTTATCTAGGGCATCTGCGTGGCGAACAGGTTTCGCTCAAGAAGTACCTCTACGTCCTCCGCGCATTGCTTGCGATCCGATGGATCGAGCATCACCGCGCGGCGCCGCCGATCGAGTTCAGGATATTGCTTAAAATGATTGCGACCGAGGAAGGACTCATGGAGGAGGTTTCCCGACTTCTTCAAGCAAAATCGACGGCCTTGGAGCTGGGTCTGGCATCACCGATTCAGCGTCTGAATCAATTCATCGAGGCGGAGTTGGCACGCCTCAATGAGTTGCCCACCACTCCTGCGCCCGCGTCCTCTGTCTTGCCTGTGCTCAATGACCTGCTTGCGAGAACGCTGTTATAGACCCCACCTAGGAAAAAAGTGGTCAGGTTCATTTATCGGTTCTCCGAAAAAGTGTCAGGGACAATTTAGCCGGAATGGAAAACGTCCCTGACACCTCTTCTTTGTTTTCCCGTCAGTGAAACGGACGCACCTCGACCGGCGCCCGACAGGCGACGGCGGCCTTGCGTCCCCACGCCAGCGCCTCGTCCAGGTCAGCGGTTTCCAGCACCCAGAAACCGCCCACGTGCTCCTTGGTCTCCAGGTACGGCCCGTCGGTGATGAGCACCTCACCATTTGGCTGTGCCCGCAGCGACTTCGCGCTGCTTGCCGGGTGCAGGCCGCCAACGAAAATCCTGACACCAGCGGCCTCCATCTCGTCGTTGAGCGCGTCGATATCGCGGGACATCGCTTCGTCCTCTGCGATGGACGGGTCGTAGTCGTCGGGGTGGTGAATAGCAACCAAGCACTTCATCATCACTTCTCCTATGACGATCTTTCGGCGGGCCGGTTGCCCTGCCTTCACTACATAGACGAACGGCCGGGCCGGAATTCGACAAATTGTCCAAGAAATGTCCCGGCCGCTGTTGCGCTGAAGGAGTGCGATGGGTCCGTCAGCCAAAAACAGCCAGCGTAGCCTGGGTAAGCGCAGCGCACCCTGGGCTTTTCATGATGCCGTCGTGACCCGGCGTGCGGCCCACGTCGTTTCGCTTCCCGACCGCGAGGCGAAAACACCCAGCCTCCGCCCGGAATATCTCGCGCGCGAGTTCCAGTGCTCGCGCTCGCAAGCGCCGATGGCTTGTGCACAGGTCGCCGGGATCGCCGGTAAGGCTTTCTGCCTTGCAGTCAAGTCTTCGAGCCCTGCGCGGGACTCGATGTTCCTTGCGATCACGACGCGCCAAGCCTTGCCTTCAAGCTGAAATAGTTGCGCGCGGAACCCGGAGGCCGACGCGCGAGCGCCAACCGCCCGTCGCCGGCTCCGGCAAGCTTGCGGCTCGGCCAAGACAATCGGTCGACCGGCGTAGCCCGGCTAAGCCCGCGTAGGATGGGTTGAGCGAAGCGATACCCATCAGCCACCGCAGCGGTCAAGCCGTTACTTGGGCCAAGAATCAGGATTGAAACGTGCAAGTACACATTTTGAGAGCGACCGGCCGCGTCTTTGCGTTCACGGAGCGCGACGACGGCGCGAATCTTCCGGCTCGGTACGGCCCATGGACTGCATTCAAATCCATCGAGATGAGGCGTGGGGAAGCGCAGCCTGGCGTTGATGTGGAAGAATGCCTGGACGACATCGACAAGTACGGCTTTCATTTGACTGACGCGCACTTGCGTATCGATCCTGAAGCCTTGGGCTCAGGCGCGTAGAGGAAACCCTTGCGGTAAATAAGAAGGAAAAGAGGGCACAGGGCCAGAGCGCACTGAGTCTCTTTTTTGGCAACGTCACGTCCACCTCCAAACAAAGGATAGCTGGATGAAGAGGAAGTTCAGAAGCGTCATCGTCGCCAGCCTGCTGCTGGCCCTCACGGGTTGCATCGGAACCTCGAGCCAGGTGCGCAGCGCCTATGCTCCGGCGGCAAGCGACAAGTTCGCGTACGCGATCGAGAACGCCGGCGGCATGTCGGCCGAGGGGTTGCAGATTCTCGATGACAAGCTGAAGTCCGAGCTGTCGACCAGCCACTTGCTGTCGGTCCCAAGCGATCCTGCGGCGAGAAAGGTCGAAGTCCGTATCACCCACTACCGCATGCGCCACGGCGCGGCGCGGGCCATGGTCGGCATCATGGCAGGCAAGGACAACATCACCAGCGATGTGCGGATCCTCGAGTCGGGCACCGGCAAATTGCTCGGCCAACTGACCGTCGAGTCCGGCAACGCCACCGCGATGGGCACGTCGCGGGGTTTGATCGAGGGTCATGCAAAGGAAATCGTCGAGTTCCTCCGCGGTTCCAAGCAATAAGAAAGAATCGATAGGGGCGGGACGCAAAACTGATCGTGGCATCACCACCACCTTCCGATC
>JACMKK010000162.1 GCA_014380115.1 Luteimonas sp.
ACGGTAACCAGCGCGGGCGGCAGGTCGACCATTTCCTCCGCCAGCCCGACGCGCTCGCGGACCCAGGCGAAGTACAGCAGCGTCGTCACGACATGTGCTTCAGGCCGACGCGCAGATAGTCGTAGCCGGTGATCAGCGTCAGCAGCGCCGCGATCCACAGCGCGCCGATGCCGACCTCGTACGCGGGCAGCCACGCCAGCCACGCCGCACCCGACGTGCCGGCCAGGATCAGCGCGCCGAGGGCGATCATTTGCGCTGCGGTCTTCCACTTCGCCAGCCGGCTGACGGGCAGCGAGACCTGCAGGCCTGCCAGATATTCGCGCAGGCCCGACACGGTGATCTCGCGCAGCAGGATGATCAGCGCGGCGATCACCGTCCAGCCTTGCACGATGCCGCCGTGCACCAGCATGACGATCGTCGCCGCCACCATGATCTTGTCGGCGACGGGATCGAGAAAGATGCCGAGCTTCGACACCGTGCCGCGCGCGCGCGCCAGATAGCCGTCGAGGTAGTCGGTCGCGCCGGCGACGCTGAACACGACGAACGCCGCCAACCACGCACCCCAGCCCGGCGACCACATCAGGATCACCAGCAGCGGCACCGCCAGGATGCGGCTCAGCGTCAGCAGGTTGGGAAGGCTGGACAACACCGTCCGGGTCTAGGCTATGCTGGCACGCGGCTCAACGCCCGTTGACCGCCCATGGGGAGATGGACGATGACCTATATCGACGGCTTCGTGATCGCGGTGCCAGGCGACAAGCGCGACGCCTTCATCGAACACGCCAACGCCGCCGACGCGCTGTTCATCGAGTACGGTGCGCTGCGTGTCGTCGAATGCTGGGACGACGACGTGCCCGACGGCAAGCAGACCGATTTTCGCCGCGCCGTCGCCGCGCAGCCAGGCGAGAAGATCGCCTTCGCGTGGATCGAGTGGCCGTCGAAAGAGGTGCGCGACACGGCGATGGCCAAGGTGATGGAGGATCCGCGCATGGCCGCTTTGCCGCCGATGCCGTTCGACGGCAAGCGCATGATCTTCGGCGGCTTCACCCCCGTCGTGGAGCTTGGCGCATGACGGAGGCAGCACATGTGGCTGGGTGAGGCGCTCGCATTGCGCGCCGATCTCAAGAAGCGCGGCGGCGAAGTCATGGGCCGCATCACGTCGAACGCCCGGTATCAGGAGGGCGCGCAGCCGGGATTCGAAGTCGCTGCGCTCGTTGCAGAATATGGTCGGCTTGCCGACGAGCTGTGCGCCATCATCCAGCGGATCAATCGGACCAACACGCTGACGCCGTTCGATGGCCGGACGCTGGCCGACGCGCTGATCGAGCGCGATCGTCTCGGCATGATGCACGTGATGCAGGCGAGCCTGGTCAAGGCGTCCAGCGAGACCGTGCATCATCACCTGCGCTCGGAGTTGCGAACGGTCGCGCAGGTCCGCGCTTCCGAGGCGCAGGCGGTGGCGGACGGCTATGCCAAGGCGCGCCGTGAACTCGACGTGCGCATCCAGGCTGCGAACTGGGCGACGACGTTGCAGGATTGAGAGGAGTTGGTAGCGAAGTCGACGGGCGAGCGCGATCCGCCAACTGGGTCAAGTTGGATGCCGGTAATCCGATAGCCAGCGGACTGGGTTCGAATCCCAAATCACCGCGTACACAGGGCAAGATCGGGTACACCGGAATCGTGACCGGGTATCGTCACAACCTTTCGTGCTGACGTCGATTTCGTGAGGGTGGGCTCGGGGATTTCTCTCTGCATAAGGAAGCATGATGCTGGTCAGCGAAGCCGTCGCATCGCGGCGTTCGGTCCGCGGGTTCCTGCCCGATCCGGTCGACGGCGCCGTCATCCGCCGCGTCCTGGAGCGTGCGAGCCGCGCGCCGTCGGGGGGCAACCTCCAGCCCTGGCACATCGATGTCGTCGGCGGCGCCGACCTCGACGCGCTCAAGGCGATCATGGCGAAGCGCGTGTTCGAGGCACCCAAGGGCGAGCCGACCGAATATGATATCTACCCTAAGGAGCTGCCCGAGCCGTACCGCCGCTACCGTTTCGAGGTCGGCGAGGACCTGTACGGCGCGCTCGGCATCCCGCGCGAGAACAAGCTGGCGCGGATGATGTGGTTCGCGCGCAATTTCCAGTTCTTCGGTGCGCCGGTGGC
>JACMKK010000163.1 GCA_014380115.1 Luteimonas sp.
CGATGAACCGCCGGGCATTTCCATCCGTCCGCGCTTCGACGACCAGCCCGATGCCCCGGAGAAAGTCTCCGCGATGCTGCTCACCGCCTTGTCCGTGCCACTGTCGCAACTGCTCGGCCCGATCAAGCTCGATCCGCTCGGTGTAGCCGACGATCCGACCTTCATCAAGCGCGTGCTGGCGCAGGCCAATCTGCCGAAACCCTTCCGCACCGCGCTGCGCGGTTTGCATAGATGAGCGCGGCGCGTCAGACGGCGATCGACTGCGCAGCTACTCCTTCGCCCCGCGCAGCGGGGAGAGGGCGGCGCGCATGCGCCGGGTGAGGGGTGCGTGTCTTGCGGCATGGACAGGTCGCTGCTGTGCGCCAGCGATGCCAACCTGGTCAACCGGAAGTCGCCGCCTCTCAGGCCGCGATCGCGCCGAGGTAGCGATCGAACGAGGCTTGCACCGCCGCACGTCCCCCGCCGAGGATGTTGCGTCCCCAGGTGTACCCATACACATCTTCGAACGCGTACTTCGCGACTAGCGAGCGCATGCGCCGCACTTCTTCGGGCTTCATCGGGATGTAGTTGGGATAGCTGTACATGAAGGTGACATGGCGGCGATCGGACACGACCTGCAAGGCATCGCCCGGGAACAGCGCGCCACCGTCGCGCGGTCCGTCCTTCCAGTGGATCACCGCGCTACCGGGGAAATGGCCGCCGGCACGCAACAGCGTCACGCTGCCGGAGAGTGCGTGCTCGTCGCCGCTCCAGAACTCGATGTTCGATGACGGCCTGCGCACCCAGTCCTTGTCCGCTTCGTGCAGCAGGATCGGCACGCCGCCCAAGGCCTCGCTCCATTCGACCATCGACGTGTAGAAATGCGGATGCGAGATCGCGATCAGGTCGACGCCGCCGCGCACCTTCAGCGCCGCGATTGCTTCGTCGGTGACCAGGCTGACGCATTCCCAGAGGATGTTGCCGGCGTCGGTCGGCAAGTAGACCGCGCGCTGGTTGATCGCGAAATCCGGCGACATGCCGATGCCGAGCAGGCCGGCATCGTCTTCGAGGCGCGATGCGTACTTCGCGGCGAGGCCTTCGTGCGTCGTCCAGGTCTGTCCCTGCCAACCGACGTACTGGCGCTCGTCTTCGCAGACCGGGCAATGCTCGGGCGGCGCCGGCGACTCGGCGTATTGGGTGCCGCAGGTTTCGCAGATGGACAGGGGCATGGGGGTCTCCTCGATGGTTTGGTTGGGCTGTCTGCCTTCTCCCGCTTGCGGGAGAAGGAGCCCCGTCCTTGGACGGGGCGGATGAGGGTGAGTGGCCTTGAAGGTCGTCGCGGGCGTCGGGAGTACCACTTCGACTCACCCTCACCCCAGCCCTCTCCCGCAAGCGGGAGAGGGAGCAGAGCACCAGTTCGACTCACCCTCACCCCGACCCTCTCCCGCAAGCGGGAGAGGGAGACCAGCACCGCTTGGACTAACCTTAGTTGTAATCTGGCCCGGTGTTTGATCCAGTTCATGGAGATTCCATGGAGCCAGTCTTCTCCTTCGCCCTCGCCCTGCCCGACCGCGGTCAAGGCACCCTCACCCGCGAGCTGCACCGGCAACTGCGCTCGGCGATTCTCGACGGCCGCCTGCCGCCGGACTCGCCGCTGCCGGCGACGCGGCAAGTCGCGACCGCGCTCGGCATCGCACGCAATACGGTGGCCACCGCCTATGACCTGCTGATCGCCGAGGGCTATGCACTCCCGCGCAAAGGCGCGAAGGCCGTCGTCGCCGACATCGCCTCACGACGCCCGGCCAAACCTCAGCCGCTCGCACAAGGCTTCGAGGATCCCCGCCTCAATCGCGCCTGGCGCACGCCGTTCTTCGGGCCGACCGCGCCCCCCGACCTGCCCGCCAGCAGTTTCCGCGTCGGCGTCCCGGAGCACCGCCATTTCCCGCACGACACCTGGCGCCGTCTGTACGCGCAATCGCTGCGCACATGGTCGAAGGCGAACTTCGGCTATCCGCCGTCGGAAGGCATTCCCGAACTGCGCGACGCCATCGCCCAGCACGTCGCGTTCGCGCGCGCCGTCGCCTGCACGCGCGACGACGTGATCGTGACCTCGGGCGCGCAGCAGGCGTTCGACCTGCTCGCGCGTCTGCTGGTGACGCCGGGCCAGACTCGCGTGGCCGTCGAGGAACCCGGCTATCCGCCGTTGCGCGCGGCCTTCATCGCCGCCGGCGCGCAACTGGTGCCTATGCCGGTCGACGACCAAGGCCTGTGCGTCGACCGCCTGCCCGACGATGTCCGCGTCATCAGCGTCACGCCCTCGCATCAGTCGCCGACCGGGGCCGCGCTGTCGTTGCGACGCCGCGCCGCCCTGCTCGACTTCGCGCGCAGCCACGACGCGATGATCATCGAGGACGACTACGACGGCGAATTCCGTTTCGGCGCACGCCCGCTCGACGCGCTGCAGACGCTGGACCGCGATGCGCTGGTGTTCTACGTCGGCACGTTCTCGAAGAGCCTGTTCCCCGCGTTGCGCAAGGGCTTCATCGTCGCGCCGCCGTGGGCGCGCGATGCGCTGATCGCGGTCAAGCGCTGCGCCGACTCGCATTGCGACACCATCAGCCAATCCGCCCTCGCCGCCTTCATCCGCGACGGCCACCTCGCGCGCCACGTGCGGCGCATGCGACCGATCTACGCCGCGCGACGCGAGGCCTTGCTCGATGGCTTGCGCCGCGAACTCGGCCCCTGGCTGGAACCGATCCCGTCGGAAGCCGGCCTGCACCTCGCCGCCCGCATCCGTCAGCCGGAATTCGCAGCGACGATCATCGCCAAGGCGCGACGCCATGCCCCGGGCGTGCAGTCGATCGCGGAGTATTCACTGACGCCACCGGAGCGGCCTGCACTGTCGTTCGGCTACGGCGTGATCGAGGCGGGCGACATCCCGGGGATGCTTTCGCGTCTTCGCCAGGCACTCGAGGAGGTTGGCGAACGCTGACCCGCGCGGGTCATGTCCTGCGGCGCCCGCCCAAGGTCTTGTGCCGTTGTATGGAGATCGCTTCGCCCGACGGCGCGGATTGCGGCATCGATGCGAGCACCTCGGCCAGCGGCGCGGGACGACCGAGGTGGTATCCCTGCGCCTGGTCGCAGCCATGCATCCGCAACCACGCCAGTTCCTCGGCGCATTCGACGCCTTCGGCGATGATCTTCAGGCCGAGGCCGTGGCCGAGCGCGATCAACGCGCGACAGATCGACGCGTTGCGCTCGTCGTGATGCACGTCGGCGACGAAGGCGCGATCGACCTTGAGATAATCCAGCGGCAGGTCTTTCAGATACGCCATGCTCGAAAAGCCCGTGCCGAAATCGTCGATCGAGATGCAGGCGCCGTCGGCGCGAAGCTCGCTCATCACCGCACGTGCCGCCTCCGGCCGACGCAGCACGACGCTCTCGGTCAGTTCCACGTGCAAGGCGCCGCGCGGCAGGCCATGCGCCGTGCGCAGTGCGCGCAGCGACTGCGGCAGCGTGTCGGACAGGAACTGCATCGCCGAAACGTTGACCGCGATCGAGATATCGCCCCGCCCTGCCGACGCCAGCACGCCGTGAGAACGCGCAGCTTCCTCCAGCACCCATTCGCCGAGCGGCACGATCAGTCCGGATTCCTCGCACAGGGGAATGAACTGCATCGGCGGGATGAAGCTGCCATCGGCCTGGCGCCAGCGCAGCAGCGCTTCCATCGACACGACCCGGCCATCGGTCACATGCTGGATCGTCTGGAAAACCAGCTCGAACTCGCGCCGCTCCACGGCATGCCGCAGGCGGCCCGCGAGCGCCAGGCGCCCGCTCGCCTTCGCCGCCATCGTCGCGTCGAACTGCACGACCTGCTCGTTGTCGCGCCGCGCCTGTAGTGCTGCCAGTGCGGCATTGCCGATCACCTGTTCGGCGCCCTCGCCGTTGTGCGGGCCCTCTGCCAGGCCGATCCACGCCTCCAGCGGATGCGTGCCGCCATCGCCTTCCACGGGCGTCGCGGTCGCGCGCACGAGGCTTGCGACCATCGCATCGCGTTGCATCGGATCGAGCGCCACGATCACGAACGATTCCGCCGGCAGGTAAGCGGCGAATCCGTAGGTCTGCCCGATCCAGCCGAATCGTTTGGCGGCGGCGCGTAGGATGATCTCGCCGGCGCGGCGGCCGAGCGTCGGCGCGACCAGCTCCAGGCCACGCAGCTGGACATACGCAATCGCATAGGCCGGACGCGGGTCAGCGTCCTGCAGCGCATCGAGCTGTTCTACCAGCGCCGGGACCGTCAGCATGCCGGTCGTGGCATCGTGCGTCGCACGCCACGCCAGGTCGCGCTCGTAGGCCACTTGCCCGGTGACGTCCTCGGCCAGCACCAGTCGCGCCGCACGGCCTGCGAACTCGATGCGACTGCTGTGGACGCGCACGTCCATGCGCCGGCCATCACGCGTGAGATGCGCCCAGACCCGGTCGCCGTGGTCTTCCCCCTGGATCGCGCGTACGGACTCGCGCACCTCGTCCGCGTCATCGGCCGGGCGGACCTCGAGGATGGTCATGGCGAGAAACTCCTCGCGGCTGTAGCCATAGTCCCGGATCGCCGCCGTGTTGACCGCCAGGAAGGCCAGCGTCTCGATATCGAACACCCAGAACGGCAACGGATTGCGTTCGAACAGCTCGCGGAACTGCGACTCGGCGCGTTCGATCCGCGCCATGGCCTCGTGGCGTTCGGTGATGTCGACGATGGTGCCGGTCATGCGTTCTTCGCCGTGGCGGTCGGCGACCAGCGCGCCGCGCGACACGATCCAGCGGATCTCGCCGTCCGGCAGGATGATGCGCAGTTCCGACTTGAACGGCGCCCCACTTTCGCTCGCCTGCGCGAATTCCGTCTCGACCCGCGCGCGGTCTTCAGGGTGCATGCTCTCGAAGAAGCGGTCGATCGGAATCAGACCCGACACAGGTGGAAAGCCGAACATCGCTGCGGTGTGCTCGGACGCGCGCACATGGGTCTCGTCGGACGCCAGCCGCCACACGCCGGTGCGCGCAGCCAGCTGCGCCTGATGCAGCCAGTCCGCGTTGGCCTGCAGTTCGTCGACCATCACTTCGCGTGCGGCCTCGGCGCCGGCCATGCGGCGCAGGAAGAACAGCAGCCCCAGCCAGTACAACAGGATCCCCGCCACCGCGGTGCCTGCATACATCGCCCAAGGTGCGAGCGCCTCGCGCAAACCGATCCCGGCGGCGACGACGACCGGATAGCCGCTGGCTGCGCTGAACGTCGCCTCGCGCGTGATGCGATCCAGTTCGCTGGTCATCTCGAGGGTGGCGGTGCCGCCCTGCAACGGGAGCGCAGCGGGCAACGGCACGCGACGGCCGATGTACACGCCAGCCCCATTGCGTGCGAGCACGACGCCGCGGCGATCGAGGACCGTGACGCTGCCCTCGCGGCCGGCATCCAGGCCCGCGACCATCCGTTCGAATTCCGAAGTGCGCAGTCGTGCCACCAGCCAGCCCCCGCTGCGACTGCGCAGCGCGACCGGCACGACCCAGGCGCGATCGTGCGTGCGCTGCAACGGGCCGAACACCAGTGGCCGCGCGGTCTTCGGCGCGGACGCGATCCAGGACGGCAGCGTGGGATCCGATGCACCGCGCGTGAGCGCACGTCCGCGTGCATCGAACAGCACGATCGATTCGAGTTCCGGATGACGCGACACCACGCCGGCGACCGCTTCGGACAACAACGCCGGCGCCTGCGCCGGTGCGGTGCGGAAGAAGGTATCGCCGTCGGCGGCAATGCCGGTCAATGCGCGCTCGAGGTTGCGCAACTCGTACATCAACAACCGATCGACGCCGGTGGCGAGTGTCAGGCTCTGCTTGCGCGCGGCCTCCACGCGGGCGGCGCGATCCTGCAACACCATCACGCCGAGGGCGATCGTGATCACCAGGCCGAGCAGCAGCCCTACCGTGCGCACGGTGCGCGCCGACCCCAATGGAGGCATGCGATGGTCCGTCCGCATCTGTCCCTACCCCAGCTTCCTGCGTAGGAAGCCCGACCATAGCGAACAAGCGATCACGCGCGCAACCACGCCGCTCGCCACTGAGGAGCGCATGAGGAGTGCGTGACGATGATCGTGGGACACGGACGCATCCTGCGCCGTGGTGCCGGACGGTGATGTGCACACCGCTGCTCTGGCCACTGCAATCGCGATCGGGCGTGCCGGCAGGATCGAAAGCCGCGCTGCGACCGTATGACGGAACCCGCACATGCGGGATCGTTCCCAGATTCGATCGCGGACCATTCGTCCTGCACCGTGATCGACATCACAGGCATTCGCCGGCGTGCTGCATCGCGGCACCTCCCGGAAGATCGTCCCGCGTCACCCGAGCCGCGCCCGGACGGACATCCCGGCTGGCGGCCTGCGGGTATTCTCAGCTCCGCCGCCGCGCTGGCAGCGCGGTCCACCGCGACGGATGTCGATCTTTTTTGCACGGCATGTCGAGAACCGGCTTCGTGCTCCGACTTCCCCATGAACGCGCCCGTTCCGGGCGCGACGACAGGAGCAAGACATGAAGTACATGCTGATGATGCACGCCCCGAAGGAAGGCTGGACCACGGCCGGCATCGGCACCTGGCCGCCGGAAGCCATCAAGGCCCATATCGATTTCATGATCGCCCTCAACGGCAAACTCAAGGCGTCCGGTGAATTCGTCGACGCGCAGGGACTGGCCGGTCCGGAAGAAGCCAAGTCCGTGCGCGCGCGCAAGGACGGCACGCCGGACACCGACGGGCCGTTCGCCGAAGCGAAGGAATTCCTCGCTGGCTTCTGGGTGCTCGACGTCGACAGCACGCAACGCGCCTACGAAATCGCCGCGCAGGCGTCGGCGGCACCGGGCAAGGACGGCAGCCCGCTCAACATGCCGATCGAGGTGCGCCAGGTCATGAGCGCACCGTGCACCGACATGTGACGACGCGGCTTACCTGACTCCCATGGCATCCGGCATCGAGCCCCTGCTGCGCGAACTCGCGCCGCGCGTGCTCGGTGTCGTGATGCGGCGCTTCGGCGACTTCAGCGCCGCCGAGGACGCCGTGCAGGAGGCACTGCTCGCGGCCGCCCTGCAGTGGCCGCGCGAAGGCATCCCCGAGAATCCGCGCGCGTGGCTGATCCATGTCGCGCGGCGACGCATGACCGACGAGCTGCGCAGCGATCTCGCGCGGCGACAACGCGAAGCGCTGGTGTTCCTGCAGGGCGTCGCGATCGAGGACTACGCACCGGGCCCGGACAGCGACCACGCAGGAGACGAAGACGACACCCTCGTCCTGCTGTTCATGTGCTGCCATCCCGCGCTGACCACGTCGTCGGCGATCGCACTGACGCTGCGTGCCGTCGGCGGCCTGAGCACGGCCGAGATCGGCAACGCGTTCCTCGTGCCCGAAGCGACGATGGCGCAGCGCATCAGCCGCGCCAAGCAGACCATCAAGACTTCCGGCATCCCTTTCGCCCTGCCCGACGAGGCCGAACGCACGCAACGTCTCGCCGCCGTGTTGCACGTGCTGTACCTGGTCTTCAACGAGGGTTACACCAGCAGCACCGGCCCCGCCCTGCACCGCACGGAACTCTCCAACGAAGCGATCCGCCTGACCCGCGCGGTGCAGACCCTGCTGCCCCACGACGGCGAGGTCGCCGGCCTGCTCGCACTGATGCTGCTGACCGACGCGCGCCGACCCGCGCGCACCGGTGCACGCGGCGAACTGATCCCGCTCGAGGAACAGGATCGCAGCCTGTGGGACCGCGACGCGATCACCGAAGGCATCGCGCTCGTCACCGCTACGCTGTCGAGGGGATCGATCGGCAGCTACCAACTGCAGGCTGCGATCGCCGCCGTGCACGATGAAGCCGCGCGTGCAGAAGACACCGACTGGCCGCAGATCCTCGCGCTGTACAGCCTGCTGCTGCGCATGTCCGACAACCCGATGGTCGCGCTGAACCACGCGATCGCGACCGCAATGGTGGATGGCCCGCACGTCGGGCTCGAGCTGCTGGATGCGCTCGATGCCGACGGGCGACTGGCCGGTCATCACCGCCTCGACGCGGTGCGTGCGCATTTCCTCGAACTGGCCGGTGAACCCGAGGCGGCAATCGCGCACTACCTCGCGGCCGCGGGCCGCACGGCGAGCGTGCCGGAGCGGAATTATCTTGCGACGAAGGCAGCGAGGCTGGCGGAACGCCTGAGTCGGTCTTGAGATGCGAGGGTTCGTTGTTTAGGCGCATGGCAGGTCACGTTCTTGACGCACCCCCATCCCGGCCTTCCCCCGCAAGCGGGGGAAGGAGCAGAGCAAAGACCATTCCTCTCCTCGGCAAGCGGGGAAGGAGCAGAGCAAAGACCAGTCCTCTCCTCGGCAAGCGGGGAAGGAGCAGAGCAAAGACCAGTCCTCTCCTCGGCAAGCGGGGAAGGAGCAGAGCAAAGACCAGTCCCCTCCTCCGCTTGCGGGGGAGGGTTAGGGTGGGGGCGCACGGAGCCGCCGCATCGAGTCGTGCACATGCATCGAGTGCGGCATCGCGTCATGCCGCTTGATGCAAACCAGTCGCGCGTCGATGCCAGGATTCCGCAACGGAGCCAATCCAATCGAGAACGCCCGCCCCCAAAGGGACCAAACGCCGCTTTACATCGAACCAACAGCCACAACGCTAGCCTCGCGCGCATCGCAAACGACGGAGGTCGACATGGGCAAGGTCATCGTGGAACAGATCGTCAGCGTCGACGGCTACGCGTCGTACAAGGACGGCGGCATCGGCTACTTCGACGCCAGCGGCGATTTCAAGGAAGGCGAAGACGAGCAGATGACAATGCTCGCCTCGGTCGGCGCGATCGTCTTCGGCACCACGACTTACCGCATGTTCGCCGACTACTGGCCGAAAGCCGACGAAAAGGTCGAACGCGTCACCGGCCCGATCAACACCCTGCCCAAGTTCGTCGTCTCGAACTCGCTCGAAGCGGCGCCGTGGGGCAACATCGGCCAGGTCGAGATCCTGCGCGGCGACGGCGTCGAGTCCGTGCGCGCGCTGCGCAAGCGCATCGACGGCAACCTCATGCTCTGGGGCAGCCTGACGCTGACCGATGCGCTGTTCCGCGCGCACGAGGTCGACATCCTGCGTCTGCGCAGCGTGCCGATCCTGATCGGTTCCGGGCGCTCGTTC
>JACMKK010000164.1 GCA_014380115.1 Luteimonas sp.
AATCTGAAATTGCTCCTGCAACAGCTGCTGCAGCGGCAACGGACACGTGCGCAGAATCTCGAGCCGCACGGCGTTCCCAAAGTGACGCTGCGTCAGCTCCATCCGCATCGCCTGGCGCAGGTTGTGAACCTCCCGCTCATCAACAGTGAGATCGGAGTCGCGCGTGACGCGAAACTGGGAAAAGCCGCTGATCTCGCGCCCTGGGAAGAGATCCTGCAGGTGGGCGCGAATCGCGGAGGTCAACAGCACGAAGGCCTGCTTACCGGGCGCCAGCTTGGCAGGCAAAGGGATCACGCGCGGCAGCACCCGTGGCACCTTAAGAATCGCAATCGCAGAGGGACGCCCGAAGGCGTCCTTTCCCTCCAGCTGCATGATGAAATTGAGCGACTTGTTCAGAACCTGCGGAAACGGATGGGAAGGATCAAGCCCGATCGGCGCGAGCAGCGGTTTGACTTCACGCTGCACGTAGTCCCGCAGCCATGCGCGCTGGCCCGCCGAGCGCTCGGCGTGGTTGATGATCACGATATCGTGCCGTGCCAGCGCAGGCATGATCGTCTCGTTGTAAAGCGCGTATTGCTTGGCAACCAGCCGGTGCGCACGCTCTAGAACGGTCGAATAAACATTGGCGGCCGACGCGCTTCCTGCGGGCGCCCCCTCGGTGAGATCGGAAACCCGGACCTCGAAAAATTCGTCGAGATTGGACGACACGATGCAGACATACCGGAGCCGTTCGGCGAGCGGCACCGATGCGCGGGCCGCCATCGCCAGCACTCGCTCATTGAACGCAAGCAGCGAGAGCTCCCGGTTCAGATACAACTCCGCCGGAACAGTCACCGGGATCTTTCGCTCTAGGCGCCTGTGCTTGCGCTGTTTATCGTGGGGACGACGGTGGACCATAGTGGTCCACGATGACAGTTCGATGACTGCAGTGCAAGTGGAGGTCGCCGGACCCAGTCGCGACTGATGGCTGCCCCCGCATGTGAGTGCTAGCTCACACACCCTTCTGCCACACAAACCCGAGTAGTTGAGTCGGGATTGAACTCTCTCGGCAGGTCTTCCTCTAAGGCTTAGCACTCAGAATATGCGAGTGCTAAGCTCAATGAAACTGGAGGTAAATACGTGGCAAGAAACAGTAAGTCAGCGACCAACGCATTGATCCCGGTCAATGCGCGAATGTTGGCGTTGGGGCCGGGCAGCCTTGGGAGCATCGATGCGTACATCCAGGCCGTCAATCGGGTGCCGATGTTGACCCCTGATGAAGAGCTTCGTCTGGCGCGCGACCTGCGGGATAACGACAACCTTGACGCCGCCGGGCGATTGGTGATGTCCCACCTGCGCCTGGTGGTTGCGGTTGCCCGGAACTACCTGGGCTATGGACTGGCACACGCTGACCTGATCCAGGAAGGCAATATCGGCCTGATGAAGGCGGTCAAGCGGTTCGATCCCGAGCGTGGAGTGCGACTGGTCTCGTTCGCGCTGCACTGGATCAAGGCGGAGATTCACGAATTCGTGCTGAAGAACTGGCGGCTGGTGAAACTGGCGACGACCAAGGCGCAGCGCAAGCTGTTTTTCAATCTGCGCAGCATGAAACAGGGCTTGGGAACGATGTCGCAGCAGCAGGTCGGTGACATCGCGCGTGAGCTCAAGGTCAAGCCGGAAGAAGTGTCGGAGATGGAGACGCGGCTTTCGGGTGGCGACATTGCCCTTGAAGGACGGATCGACGACGGCGAAGAGGACTTTGCCCCGATTGCCTACCTGGCCGACGCGGATTCTGAGCCCACGCAGGTGCTGCAGCGACGCGAGTACGACATCCTCCAGAGTGAAGGTGTGCGCACGGCGCTGCAGGAGCTCGAC
>JACMKK010000165.1 GCA_014380115.1 Luteimonas sp.
GCGGCCCGCCAGACCCAACGCATAACCAGCTCCCCATCTGCATCGGCCAGCAAACCTTCCGGCAAAAATCCTAGTCGCTCGACCACCTTGGAAGATGCGACATTACTCGGAAGTATGTGAGCAACGACTTCTTGGACCAGGCCGCCCGATGCTGCCAGTTGGAGGAGTCGGCCAATGGCCAGGGTTGCGACCCCGCGACCCCGCTCTGCGCGGGCAACACCATAACTGATCTCCACACTGCCGTTAACCGGTGCCGTTTTGAACCCGCATGCGCCAAGGACCGTTGAACGCGATGTGGAGACAATTAGGAACGGAACGCACCACAAGGCGGGTGTATTGAGGTCTAGCTGCGCCAATGCGCGGGCGACAGTCTTGGGAGGCGGTAGCGCACCCTCAGGAACCTGCAGTGCATCGAGCGCGATCGGCTCAGAGGCAGCGAGGCGGCGAAGGTCGGACTCACTTATGTGAGTAAGTTGAATCGACTCCGGCTCTAAGACTTGCAACATGGCCTTTTCGCAACCTAACGCCAAATAGACCCAAAATCTGGGGCAATACACGCAGTGTTCGACTCCAAGCCGGAACTAGTCAAGCTGAAACCCCCTCTTGTTCAAGGCTTTGGACTGCACCATCGCCTGGCGGACAGCGCAACGGCAGAGCATATGAAAAATAAAGAGGTGATAAGTCTTATCCAACACAAACTGCGGCTGTAAACAGATCGCCAGGCGCGTCGATGCTGGATGGTCAGCCATCCTTGCTCAGCAGCTCGCGCCAAGCATGGTGGCCCAGCTTCTCCAACGTGGCGAGGTTGCGATCGACGATGCCGTCCGCGTCGGGTAAGGTGTCGGCCGCGCGCGAGACGCTGGCTTCGCGTAGCAGATGCAGGGTCGGGAACGGGGAGCGGTTGCTGTAGTTGCCGATGTCGTCGGGCGCGGTGCCGGCGAACTGGTAATCGGGGTGGAAGCTGGCGACCTGCAGGACGCCTCCGAGGTCGAGCGCTTCGATGGCGGCATCGGCGGCATCGAGGAAGTCGTTGTAGTCGATGAAGTCGTTCAATACCTGCGGGTGGATCAGCAGGGTGGTATCGGTCGTCTGCGGATCGGCATCGCGCAGCGAGGCCAGTTCGGCAACGAGTTCTTCGAGCAGTACTTCGGGCGTGGTGGCTTCGCTGAGCACGAAACGGATCAGGCCCTTGGCGTGCACCGCCTTGGCGAACGGGCACAGGTTGAGGCCGATGACGGCGCGCTCGAGCCAGCGCCTGGTCAGGGCAATGGGATCCTGGTCCTCGACGGTCATGTCGGTGACAAGTGCCGTGGAAACGACGCGATCCGCGCAGTTTCAATCACGGAAATTGTCGAACTGCAGCGGCTGTTCGAATTCCTGCGCGCGCAACAACTGCATCGCGGCCTGCAGATCGTCGCGCTTCTTGCCGTTGACGCGCAGCTTGTCGCCGTTGATCTGCGCGTCGACCTTGAGCTTGGCGTCCTTGAGGGCGCCGACAATCTTCTTGGCGAGGTCGCGCTCGATGCCCTGCTTGACGGTGATGCTCTGGCGCGCGCCGGCGAGGTTGGTGGCGATGTCGCCGAACTCCAGGCAGCGTGCATCGATCTTGCGCGCGACCAGGCGGCCGCGGAGGATGTCGGTCATCTGCTGCAGCTGGAACTCGCTTGGCGCGGACTGGTTGATGACGTTCTCGTCGCGCTCGAACGAGGCCTCGACGCCCTTGAAATCGAAGCGCGTGGTCAGCTCGCGGTTGGCCTGGTCGACGGCGTTGGTGAGTTCGTGGGTGTCGACTTCGGAGACGATATCGAAGGAAGGCATGGCGGTTCTGGAGACGCTCGGGGGACATGCAGATTAGCGCACCCGTGGTGGTCGCTGTGCAATGACGCAGTTTCATGGCGCGCGGCGGCGCGCGGCCGTCACCCGGGTATCCACCGCAGGCGCGACCAATGGGCTGGATAGTCCCTGCGTGCTGCCGCCAAGGCCGGCACACGGCTCGCGTGCGAACGAAAACAGTGCCGGCAGCATGCGCAAGGGCGCTCCGTCAGGGATGCGGCAAACCGGTCGACGCAAATCCGCGCGACCTCGACCCTGACCTCCGGCCCTTGCCCGGAGCCGCTGCAAGTAACAGCGTGGCGTAACGCATCGGGAGAACGACATGGGATGCAGCGCGAGGAACGTGGCAGCGATCGGCCTGCTGGCCTTGGTGGCATGCGCCGGCGCAACGGTGCGCGACGCGCTGCTCGACGGCGACAACATCGCGCCGGGGATAGCGGTGTTGCGCGGCGTGTTCGTGTCCGGCGCGCAGCCCGACGGCAATACGGTGCTGCTGTGGGCACCCGGCGGGCTCATCGTGGTCGACAGCGGCCGCCATGCGACGCACACGCAGCGCACCCTCTCCGCCGCGAAAGCGGCGGGACAACCGATTGCCGCGATCGTCAACACGCATTGGCACCTGGATCACGTCGCCGGCAATGCCAGGCTGCGCGCGGCATATCCGCGCAGCGAGGTCCTTGCCAGTGATGCGATCCGCGGCGCGCTCGACGGGTTCCTCGCCGATTACCGCAAGCAGCTGCTGCAGGCGATCACGCAGGCGCCGAAAGGCAGCCCGCAAGTCTCGACGTGGCGGGCTGAAGTGGAGCGCATCGATGCCGGCGAGCGCCTGTTGCCGACGCGACCGGTCACGGCCGCCGGCGACACTGTGATCGCCGGCCGTCGCCTGCGCTTGGGCCTGGAACACAATGCCGTCAGCGGCGGCGATGTCTGGTTGTTCGATCCGGCTTCACGCGTGCTGGTCGCCGGCGACCTGGTGACCCTGCCAGTGCCGTTGTTCGACACGGCCTGTCCGCACGGCTGGCTCGAAGCGCTCGATCGGCTGCAAGCGCAGCCCTTCGACCTGCTCGTGCCCGGCCATGGCGCGCCGTTGTCGCGCCTGCAGTTCGATCGCTATCGCGCCGCACTCGGTAATCTGTTGTCATGCGCGGCAGGCGAGGCGGGCAAGCCGGCTTGCGTCGACGCGTGGCTGCGCGATGCGCAGGATCTGTTCCCGGCTTCGGAGATTCCATTGGCGCGTTCGTCGCTCGATTACTACCTCGATCTGTTGCGCGCGCCCGACGCACGCCTGGCCAAACAGTATTGCCGCGCCGGCGGCACGGCATGACCTCCAGCGAACGCGGCACGCGCGCGGTGGTCGCGATGTTGTTTGCGGTCGCGCTGTTCTCGCTGATGGACGCGGGGCTGAAGCTGTTGTCGTCGCAGTATCCGACGTTCCAGGTCGCGGCCATGCGCGGCGCTGCATCGCTGCCGTTCGTGCTCGCCTGGGCGTTGGCCACCACCGGCCTGCGGCCATTGCTGCACGTGCGCTGGCCGCTGCACCTGCTGCGCGGCGTGCTCGGCGTGGCGATGATGTGGGGGTTCGTCTACGCGTTGCGCACGCTGCCGCTGTCGACGGCGTACTCGATCTTCTTCGTCGCGCCGCTGCTGATCACGGCCTTGTCCGTCCCGTTCCTGGGCGAACAGGTGGGCCCACGGCGCTGGATCGCGATCGCCATCGGCCTGGTCGGCGTGCTGGTCGTGCTGCGCCCGACCGGCGACGGCGTGCTGACCGTGGCCGGGCTGGCCGTGCTGTTGGCGGCACTCGGCTACGCGATCTCCGCGATCACCGTGCGCGTGCTGGCGCGCACCGACAGTACGCAGGCGATGGTGGTGTGGCTGATGGCGATGATGGCGTTCGGTGCGGGCGCGTTCGCATGGCCCGACTGGGTGCCGCTGCGCGGCGAGCATGCGTGGCTGATCGTGGGCATCGGGCTGGCCGGCGCGCTAGGCCAGTATGCGATCACCGAGGCGTTCCGGCTTGGCCAGGCCTCGCTGCTCGCCCCGCTCGAATACACCGCCCTACTGTGGGGCGTGCTGCTCGACCTGACGATCTGGGGCGTGCTGCCGGACGGTGTCACCTGGGTAGGCTCCGCGATCATCATCGCCAGTGGCCTGTACCTGCTGCGGCGCGAACGCGTGCATCTCGAAGCCGAGCGCCCCTGACGCCAAGCCTGTTCGTCGCGGCTCGCAAGCGCCTCCTCCCGCAAGGCCTGCTCCCAAGGCATGCTGTCGTCATGCCGCTGTTGCTACTGATCCCGCTGTTGTTCCTGGCCGTGTTCGTGCTGTGGGCGCTGTTGCTGCCGTTCTCGTTGTGGCAGCGCTATCGCCTGGGTCGCGCGCGCCGCGGCGTGCAAGGCTGGGTGGTGCGCACCAACGCGTGGTTGCTCGCCGCCTCCGCAGCGATGTTCCTCATTGCTGCGTGGATCGGCGGCTACTGGATGGCGCACGCGCTGCGCGACGCCGCGCTCGGTCTTGGCGCGGGCGTGGTCGTCGGCGTCGCCAGCCTCTGGCTGACGCGCTTCGAACATGTCGATGGCCGCCTGTTTTACACGCCGAACCGCTGGCTGGTGCTGGCGTTGACCGGCCTGGTCGCGGCGCGTATCGCGTTCGGCTTGTGGAGTGCATGGCAGGCGCGCGACGTGCACGCATCCTCGTCATTCGTGCTTTGGCTGCAGGCCGGCGGCGTCCTCGTCGTCGGTGGCGTGCTGGTCGGCTATTACCTCGCCTACACCTGGGGATTGCGCGCGCGCGTGTCGCGCCCGTTGCCCTGACGATTGCGGTGCTGCTTGCCGACCGTCACGGCGACGCAGAAGCGTGCCGGGAGCGACCATGCGTCGCAGGCGTTTGGGTGGCCGCCGCACGACGCCAGCCACGTTGTTCCGGCAGTCCCTCACCGCTGGAGTCGTCCATGCACAAGCCCTACCGCTACCTCGCGCTCGGTACGCTCGCCCTCGCCCTGGTCTCGCTGCTTGCGGCCGCGGCGCAGTCGCCGCAGCAACGCATCGCCGCGCAGGAAGCGCGCTCGGCAGACTTGTTGCCGAACGACCGGCAGCGTGCCCTGTCGGTTCGCGCGACACCTGCTGCCGCGGACAAGGCGGGCCCGACCCTGGAAGAGGTCGGCGACGTCGACTCGTTCGGCCGCCAGGTGCGCTGGCTCGGCCTGGCGCAGATGGACATCACGCTGGCCGACACCTGTCCGCCGCCCGGCACGACGCCGAACTCGGCATGCGCGGTGCTCGATCCGCCGGGCGCCGTGACGAGCTTCGACTTCGACGATGTCGCGCGCATCACGCTGCCGGCGAAATCCGCCGATTCGCTGCTCTGCTACTGGCTGTCGCCGTTTCTGACGATCACCTACGACAATCCGACCGCGGCGCCGGTGATCGCACGCCTGAACTTCTCGCCGACGCTGACCATCG
This sequence comes from Luteimonas sp., assembly GCA_014380115.1. Classification (GTDB taxonomy): domain Bacteria; phylum Pseudomonadota; class Gammaproteobacteria; order Xanthomonadales; family Xanthomonadaceae; genus Luteimonas. Next base: position 5,292 of record JACMKK010000165.1, read on the forward strand.
AGAACCCGGTGCTTGACGATCCGGCGTTGATCGATCCGATGACCGGCCTGCCTTTCGGCGGCAGCCTGCTCACCGGCATGACTTCGTCGGAATGGTTCGAGGTGCCGTTGGCCGCGGGCATGCAGCTCAGCGAGCGCAAGCGCGACTCGGCGGTCTGCATCGCCGGTTTCGTCAGCCGCCGCTCACTGGTCCAGAACTACGGCCTGACCGATGCGCAGGCGAAGGAGTTCTTCAAGAAGAAGACCACGATCCGCATGAACATCACCGGCAGCGCGCAGTACGTGCAGAACGCGTTGTTGATCTTCGGGCTACGCGTCGTCGGCGACTAAGCGCAGGCTTGCGTCACGCAGCGCAATAACCTCCCCCGCCAGCGGGGGAGGTCGAGGCGGCGACGCCACCGAGGGTGGGATCCAGCCCCTGCACGCTTGCAGCGATCGCGACCTCGTTCCATCATCGCCCGCGAAGCCTGCACGCCCGGAGACGCACATGGTCAGCAGCGCAGCCAAGTCGGTCGACGCCTACCTCGCCGAACTGCCGCCGGAACGACGCATCGTGGTGTCGATGGTGCGCGATCTGGTCAATGCGCACATCCCGCCCGGTTACGAGGAAGGCATGGCCTACGGCATGATCGGCTGGAGTATCCCGTTGTCGCGTTACCCGGTCACCTACAACAAGCAGCCGCTGAGCTACGCCGGTCTGGCTGCGCAGAAGAACAACTACGCCTTGTACCTGATGTGCGCTTACGCCGAGTCCGGGCAGGAGCAGGCACTGCGCGATGCCTACGCGAAGGCCGGCAGGAAGCTCGACATGGGCAAGAGCTGCCTGCGCTTCAAGTCGCTCGACGAGCTGCTGGTCGAGCCGGTCGCGGCGCTGATCGAGTCCTTGTCGGTCGAGCAGTTCATCGCGCGGTACGAAGCGTCGCGCAAACTCACCAAGAGTGGCAAGTGATCAAACGCTTGTCATCGCGAACGTAGTGAGGGATCTGTTGTTCGTGTAGTTCTCCGCACCCACGTCGACAGCAGATCCCTCACTACGTTCGGGATGACAATGCTATTTTCTTGCAGGTCTTTGCGCGCTCTTTAGTCACCGCGCGAGTCAACCGCGCGGCCCGCCCATCACCGGCAGCACGATGCCGCTGATGTACGAGGCGGTGACGGGCGAGGCCAGGAACACATAGGCCGGCGAAATTTCCTCCGGCTGCGCCGGACGTCCCATGTCGCTGTCCTGGCCGAACTTCGCGACGTCCTTCGCAGGCTTGTCGGCCGGATTGAGCGGCGTCCAGACCGGCCCCGGTGCCACTGCATTCACGCGGATGCCGCGTTCGAGCAGATTGCTGGCCAGCGACTTGGTGAACGCATGGATCGCGCCCTTGGTCGCGGAATAGTCGAGCAGGTGCTTGCTGCCGAAGATGCCGGTTTCCGAACCGGAATTGATGATCGACGCGCCGTTCTTCATGTGCGGCAGTGCCGCGCGCGCCATGTGGAAGTAGCCGCCGATGTTGGTCTGCAGGGTTTCCTGCAGGTGATCCTCGTGCAGATCCTCGAGCTTTTCGCAGTGCAGCTGGAAGGCCGCGTTGTTGACCAGGATGTCGAGCCGGCCGAAGGCCTTCACCGCTTTCTTCACCGCCGACTCGCAGAACTTCGGATCCTTGACGTCGCCGGCGATGA
>JACMKK010000166.1 GCA_014380115.1 Luteimonas sp.
TCAACGCGCCTTCCAAGGCCAACCAGGCTGCGTTTGATCGTGCAGTCGAGGAGGTCACGTCGGCGGCCCGGGTGTTGATGGGCTCGCTTGTGGCGACGGTCGTCCCGCGCGACAGAAAGACGGTCGCCGAGCGGGCGCAAGCCAGGTCGGCGTTGAGATTTGGAACGCATCGCGACGCCTGAAACGCGCGGCAAATCAGCGATGGCGCTTGACCAGGTCGCGCGCAAGTACCCAGACGATGAGCAGGTTGATCGCCACGACCGCGGCAGACACCCAGCCGGGATGCCGGAACAAGGCATAGACATCGAACGGCAGGTAGATCGCGGCGGCGAGGCACCCCAATAGCGATGCCCAGGCCTTGGCGCGCCACAGGCCCCAGGCTTCGATCAGGTGCACCAGACCGTAGACGAGCACCGCTGCTGCCGCGAAATGCACCGAGTTCGGGTTGATGGCATTCGCGAGCCAGGCCATCGCGCCGTGTTGCGTGTCGAGTTGGAAGCGCGCAATCAGCACGTGCACCCAATGCCGCAGCGGTGCCGGTCCGATGATCTCCAGGCCGCTGGCAGCGAGCACCGCAAGCACGCCCTTGATACCTTCCACGATCGCGATGACATGTAAACCCGGATGCCTGTGGGGATCCGGGTTGTAGTGCGTCGACTGGGCAGGAAGGCTGTCTGACATCAGGTGCGCACCCAGCGTCTAATCGAAGGCAAATCGATCATCGCAGATAGCCAGGGTTTTCAAGCGGAGGATCCTGCAATGGCCACCACGCGTCATGTGTGTAACCGCCAGTCGCGGTTGTGACGATGCTGATATGACCGCGCGTGGCTTCCAGACATGACGCTGATGGACAGGTCGTTGCCCCGGATGGCGGGTGCCGTTTGTCCGCATAGGCTAAGGTGACATGCGGCGTCTGAGGTCCGGCATATTCGGTGTAGCCAGCTGCGCTCGCTGCGGAATCGATCTGGTGGAGCAGCAGATTCAGTTGAGCCGATTCCGCTGGTCGCGCGACCAGCACATTCGAGCCGGGCCAGTACTCGACGCGATCGAACTGCAGCACGATGCGACTGGCATCGGCGGCGAGCACAGCAAGCGACTCCTCCAATTCGGGTTCGATATCTTCAGAGAAGTAGCCGAGAAACCGCAGCGTCATATGGAGCTGCGGTGCCGCGCGCCATTGATAGTTTCCAGCGTTGGGGAGTGTTACGCCGAGCTTCTGCCGCAATGCCATCAGCCCCGCCTGGGCGGCTTCATCCGGCATCCACGCCACGAAGCGCGACATGAATTATGCCGCGCGGCTGGCGCGCTTGCGGTCGTTCTCGGTACGCGCCTTCTTGCGCAGGCGGATCGCCTTGGGGGTGATCTCGACCAACTCGTCGTCGTCGATGAACTCCAGCGCCTGTTCCAGCGACAGCTTGATCGCGGGTACGAGGCCTTCGTCGATGTCCTTGCCGGCAGCACGGAAGTTGGTCAGCTGCTTGCCGCGCAGCGCGTTGACGGTCAGGTCGTTGTCCTTGGAATGGATGCCGACCAGCTGGCCTTCGTAGATTTCCTCGCCTGGCTCGATCAGCAGGCGGCCGCGTTCCTGCATCGCGACCTGCGCGTACGCCGGCGAGGGACCGGTGCCGTTGGAGATCAGCACGCCGTTCTGGCGTTGGCCGATCTCACCCTCGGTCTTCGGGCCGTAATGGTCGAAGACATGGAACAGCAGGCCGGTGCCGGCAGTGATCGTGCGGAATTCGGTCTGGAAGCCGATCAGCCCGCGTGCCGGGATCATGAAATCGATGCGCACGCGGCCTTTGCCGTCCGGTTCCATGTTGGTCAGCTGCGCCTTGCGCTCGCCCAAGCGCGACATGACGCCGCCCTGGAACTGTTCCTCGAGGTCGACCACCAGCGATTCGAACGGCTCCATCTTCTGGCCGTCGATTTCCTTGATGATGACTTCCGGGCGCGACACAGCCAGTTCATAGCCTTCGCGGCGCATGGTTTCGATCAGGATCGACAGGTGCAGTTCGCCGCGGCCGCTGACCTTGAACTTGTCGGCGTCGCCGGTGTCCTCGACCTTCAGCGCCACGTTGTGCTGCGTCTCGCGCACGAGGCGGTCGCGCAGCTGGCGCGAGGTCAGGAACTTGCCACCGCTCTTGTCCTTGACGCCGGCGAACGGCGAATCGTTGACCTGGAAGGTCATCGAGATCGTCGGCTCGTCCACGGTCAGCACAGGAAGCTGCTCGACTGCGGAGGTATCGCAGACCGTGTCGGAAATGCCGAGACCTTCGATGCCCGAGATCGCAATGATGTCGCCAGCCCGCGCTTCCTTCACTTCATGGCGTTCGAGGCCGAGGAAGCCGAGCACCTGCAGCACCTTGGCGTTGCGGGTCTTGCCTTCGCGGTCGATGACCGTGACTTGCTGGTTGGTCTTGATCGTGCCGCGCTGGACGCGGCCAACGCCGATGATGCCGACGTAGTTGCTGTAGTCGAGCGAGGTCACGCGCATCTGGAACGGGCCGTCGAGGTCGACCGGCGGCGGCGCCACGTGGTCGATGATGGTCTGGAACAGCGGCGTCATGTCGCCGTCGCGCACCGTCGGCTCGAGTCCCGCGTAGCCGTGCAGCGCGGAGGCGTATACGGTCTGGAAGTCGAGTTGCTCGTCGGTCGCGCCGAGGCGATCGAACAGGTCGAAGGTCTGGTCCAGCACCCAGTCCGGGCGCGCGCCGGGACGGTCGACCTTGTTGACCACGACGATCGGCTTGAAGCCCATCGCGAATGCCTTCTGGGTGACGAAGCGCGTCTGCGGCATCGGTCCGTCCATCGCGTCGACCAGGATCAGCACCGAATCGACCATCGACAGCACGCGCTCGACTTCGCCGCCGAAGTCGGCGTGGCCGGGGGTGTCGACGATGTTGATGCGGTATTCCTCGCCTTCCGGCGACTTCCAGCGGATGGCCGTGTTCTTGGAGAGGATGGTGATGCCGCGTTCCTTCTCCAGGTCGTTGCTGTCCATCATCCGGTCGGTCGTGACCGTGCGCTCGCTGAAGGTGCCCGACTGCTTGAGGAGCTGGTCGACGAGGGTCGTCTTGCCGTGGTCGACGTGGGCGACGATGGCGATATTGCGGAGCTTTTCGA
>JACMKK010000010.1 GCA_014380115.1 Luteimonas sp.
AGCGCCACGCGCTGGCCATCAAGCTGCGAGATGCGCACGCAGGCGGTCCCACAACTGCGGCGGGATGCGTTGCTCTTCGTCGAGCACCAGCAGCGACTCGACGCTCAGATCCTCGACGGCGAGCAGCGGGCGTATTTCGCGCGCAAAACGCTCGACCAGAGCGTCCTCGCGCCACTCGGGCCGCTGCGTCAACGCCGCCATCGCCGCGCGCGATTCGCGGCCCTCGCCGACGCACTCGAAGGGCTTGTGGTTGCCGTACTCCAGCAGCGCGTCGAAGCCCGGCGCCTGCTCCGGCTCGTCGAGCAGGTTGCGGCCGAAGATGTTGAGCAGGCGCGGCTTGGGCATGAACGGGGCGAGTGCGAGGAACACGAAGTGGCACTTCGGGCAGACGCCGCACCAGCGCTGCGCCGGCCGCTCGCCGAGCAGGTGGAAGTTGCGGTTGCAGCTGGAGAAATGCGCGTCGTAGCGATCGGACTTGGCGAACTGGCGCGCGACCGCGAGTTCGCTGAGCGGACGTAGCAGCGAGTAGTACTGCAGGTCGGCCGCGATCTCGCGCCGCACGTAGTCGCCGAACGCCCGTTCGAAGGCCCAGCTCTTCGACCACTGGTGGTTCACCTCACCGGTGCCTTCGATGAGGCTGCCGTAGCTGGCCGAGCGCTCGTTCGAGAAGACCATCTGGTCGACGCCGAGCAGCACCGCTGCGAACACCAGGATCGCGGAATTGATCGCGGTGACCGGGATGTGGCCGTTCCAGGCGCCCTGGCGGTTGTACTCGAACAGTTCCGGTGCCAACTGGCGACCGATGTTGAGCGTCGGCAAGCCGGTGCGTTCGGCGCAGGCCTTGATCAGCTGCGAGCCGCCGACCCAGCTGACGGTCTGGTCGATGCCGATCGCGCGCAGGGCTTCGATCGAGACGAGGGAGTCCTTGCCGCCGCCGATGGCGACTAGGGCATGCTGGCGCAGACCGATGGGTGGAGCAGCCCCATCCCGGCCTCCCCCCGCACGCGGGGGAAGGAGCGGAGCGCTTTCGCTCCCTCTCCCGCTTGTGCTTTCACTCCCTCTCCCGCTTGCGGGAGAGGGCGGGGGTGAGGGTGAGTCCGCAACGGGAAACCGGATCCGCCCATGCAAGTTCAAGCCGTTGCGATAGGCAAACTCGCCCAGGCCGTTGACATAGATGTCTTCGAGCAGCCCAGCCGTTTCCGCATCAATGCCGTACGACTCGATCCGGATCTCCTCCGGCACCGCCGCCTTGTAGTAACTGACGCCGGTGATCAGGTGCAGCAGCTGCAAGGCCTTCTCGGCCGCCTGCGCACGCAAGCCGTCCAGCACGAACGGTGCACCATGCACCGTCACCGTCTCGACCAGTTCCGGACCGTTGTCGAACGCATACACCAAGCGCGCAACGCCGCTTTGCGCATCGAAATCGCAACGCACGAAACGGAAGGCACGAATCGCGCTGCGCTCGAAACTGAACTCCGTCATTCGAAAATCTCTTCGGTCGGCAACGCCCGCAGGTTGTAGGTATTCGCCATCGCCATGCCATAGGCGCCGGCGTCGGCGACCAGGATCACGTCGCCCTCGTCCGTCGCGGCCGGCAACGGGCGCTGCTGGCCGAGCACGTCGCCGGATTCGCAGATCGGACCGACCACGTCGAACGTCGCGTCTGCGACGTCATCGAAGCGCGACAGGTTGTGGATGCCGTGATAGGCCTCGTACAGCGCCGGGCGCATCAGCGCGTTCATGCCGCCGTCCAGGCCGACGCGGTGCAGGCCCTGTTTCTCGACGACCTGCGTCGCGCGCAGCAACAACACGCCGGATTGGGCAACGAGATAGCGACCCGGCTCGATCGCCAGTCCGTACCGCGGATACGCGGACTTGATCTCGGCCAGGCCCGCCGCCCATTCGGCGAGATCGAATTCGCTCTCGTCCGGCGCATACGGAATCGGCAGTCCGCCGCCGATGTCGATGGTTTCGATCGTGCCGATGCCGTCGGCGAAGCCGGCGAGTTCGGCATAGACGCCACGCCAGTGTTTCGGCTGGTCGATGCCGCTACCCAGGTGCGCATGCAGTCCGCCGATGCGCACGCCGAGCTTGCGCGCTTCGCCGACGAAGCCGTCGATGGCGGCGATCGGCAGGCCGAACTTCGCCGCGACGCCGCCGGTGATCACCTTGTCGTGGTGCCCGTCGCCGCGACCGAGATCGAGCCGCAGCCACAGCGCGCGCCCCTTGAACAAGTCCGGCCAGCGCCGCAGCGCCTCGACATTGTCGAGCGTGACGGTGACGCCACGCGCGAACGCGGCCTCGTATTCCGAACGCGGCGCGAAACTCGGCGTGAACAACACGCGCTGCGGATCGAATTGCGGCAAGGTTGCGAACACGTGCTCGAGTTCGCCCTGCGACACGCATTCGAGCCCGAAGCCCTCGTCTGCGAGCGTGCGCAGGATCGCCGGATGCGGATTGGCCTTTAGCGCGAAGAAACGACGGTCGATCGCGGCGACATCGCGCAGCGCGCAGGCCCGCGCGCGCACGGTGTCGAGATCGTAGACGTAGCGCGGCGTACCCTGCGCAGCCGCCTGCAGCAGATCGTTGCGCCGACCCACCCACCAGGGTGTCGCGCGCACCACCGGGCCTTCGGCGATTTCGCGCCAGCTCGGCCCGAACACGCTCGCGTCCTGCACCGGCATCGCGCCGCCGCGGATCAGTTCGGCGTGCAGCTGCGGCAGCAGGCCGTCGGCGTCGGCCTCGTCGATGACGAAGGTCAGGTTGAGGTCGTTCGACGATTGCGAGATCAGATGCACGCGCTCGCGCCCGAACGCGGCCCACACGTCCGACAGCTTGTGCAGCAGCGAGCGCATGCCGCGCCCGACCAGCGTGATCGCCGCGCAGGGCGCGATGACCTTGACGCGGCAGACCTCGGCGAGGTCCGCCGACAAACGCGCCAGCACGTCGGTGCTGACCAGGTTCTCGCTCGGATCGAGCGACACGGTGACGTTGGTTTCCGACGAGCCGATCAGGTCGACCGACAGGCCATGGCGACGGAAGCGTTCGAACACGTCGGCGAGGAAGCCGACCTGCTGCCACATGCCGACGGTTTCCATCGACATCAGCACGATGCCGTTGCGGCGGCTGATCGCCTTGACGCCGGGGACGGTCGCGACGCCGCCGTCGATGCGCGTGCCCGGCAGGTCGGGCCGCTCGGTGTCGAGGATCGCGATCGGTACGCCGGCATCGCGGCATGGACCGAGGCTGCGCGGATGCAGCACCTTGGCGCCGGTGGTGGCGATTTCCTGCGCTTCCGCATAGTCCAGCCGCGTCAGCAGGCGCGCATCGGGCACGTCGCGCGGGTTGGCGCTGAACAGGCCGGGCACGTCGGTCCAGATCTCGACGCGCTGCGCGCGCAGCAGCGCGCCGAAATAGGCCGCCGAGGTATCGGAACCGCCGCGCCCGAGCAGCGCGGTACCGCCGTCGGCATGGCGCGCGATGAAGCCCTGCGTCAGCAGCAGCGACGTGGGCTGCAAGGCGAAACGCGCACGGAAGTCGTCGTCGGCTTCGCGCCGGCACGACACCGACAGGCGCGTCGACCAGTCGTTCTGGTTCGGCAGCGCGATCGCGTCGAGCCAGTCGCGCGCATCGCACCAGCCGAAGTCCAGACCCTGCGCGCGCAGGTAGGCGGCGCCCAGCGTCGAGGACAGCAATTCGCCCTGCGCCTGCAGTTCCGCCTGCCACGCCAGCGCGCGTGCGGCGGCGCGCGGGTCGGCCTGCAAGGCCTGCAACGCGGCGAGACGCGCATCGAGGTGGGCCGGATCGAGATCGAGTTCGCGCGCGAAGGCGCGATGGCGCTCGGTCAGGGCATCGATCCGTGCCGCCGCATCGCCGGCGCCATCGGCAATCGCCTGCAGCTCGTTGGTGACGCCCGACAGTGCCGACACGACCACCAGCACGCGCGCGTCGTCGTCCTGCGCGCGTTGTCGCGCCAATCGGCCGATCGTGTCCCAGCGATGCCGGCGCGACACCGAAGTGCCGCCGAACTTGAGCACGATCCAGCGTTGCGGATGAGGCGTGGTGGTGGGCATGGAGAGCGGAGACCGTAGAATGCACGTTCGCCCGCGGGCCGCGGGTACGAACGCGCAATTGTAGGGTGGGCACGTTGTTTGTGCCCACCGCTTCGGATTCCAAGTTGACGGGCACACAAACGGACGTGCCCGCCGGCCTCCCTTCCTTCAGAGCACCCGCATGTCCGCACGTCGCTACCTCCAGCTCGACGTCTTCGCCAACCGTCCCGGCGCGGGCAACCCGCTCGCGGTGGTGCTCGACGCGCAGGGTCTCGACGACGCCACGATGCAGGCCATCGCACGCTGGACGCGGCTGCCGGAGACGACTTTCGTCTTTCCCGCGACATCGCCCACGGCCAGCTACGGCATCCGCATCTTCAGTCCGCGTCGCGAAGTGCCGTTCGCCGGGCATCCGAGCGTCGGCACCGCGCATGCGGTGCTCGAGGCGGGACTGGCGACACCGCGCGATGGTTTGCTGGTGCAGGAAGGCATCGCAGGCGAACTACCGCTGCGTGTCAGCGGCGTAGGCGCCAGGCGCACCATCGCCGTTCGCACGCCACGTGCACGCGTCACGGAGATCGCGGCGGCCGACGATGCACGGCTGCGCGACGTGCTGGACGGGCTGGCGCTCGGTGCCTTGCCGCCGGCGCTGATGGAC
>JACMKK010000167.1 GCA_014380115.1 Luteimonas sp.
ATCGGCGCACTCACCACGCCCAACCCCACCGCCGTCGGCGGCGAACGCGCGCTGCAGTCCGACAATCCGGCGAAAGGCGTCGTGCGCATCACCCGCTATCCGATGCTGTGGGCGTTCGCACTCTGGGCCGCCACGCACCTGATCATCGCCGGCAATCTCGGCGCCGCCCTCTTCATGGGCGCCTTCCTCGTCGTCGCGCTCGCCGGCATGTTCAGCCTCGATGCGAAATACGCAAGGCGCGTACCGCAGCAATGGCCCGCGTTCGCGCGCGCCACCTCGATCCTGCCGTTCGCCGCGATCGCGCAAGGCCGCAACCGCTTCGCGTTCAACGAGATCGGCCCGTGGCGCATCGCCGTCGCAGTCGTGCTGTGGTGCGTGCTGGTCGCGCTGCATCCACCGGTCTATGACGTGAATCCGTGGCGGTACCTCGCCTAGGCGATGTCCGTCGTCCTTGTCATCCCGAGCGCAGCGAGGGATCTGCTGTCCACCTTGCGTCGGCTTCAGCTGAAATCCCTCAAGGCACGCGCGTGACCTGCCCGTACGTCGCGCGCCAACGACCGTCACGCTTCGCCCAGACATAGGCCACGCGCAAACGGCGCGTCTGATGCTTGCCATCCTGGGTCCAACTCAGATTCAGCAGTCCACCGATCACCGCGCCATCGCCCCAGACTTTCTGCACGGGTTGTTCGATCACGTAGGGATCGATCTTGAACCCCGGCAAATGGAAATCGGCGAGGAACTGCTGCTTGTTCTCCACCGAGGCGTTCGAATTGACCAGCACGTAGTCATCATCGACGAGTCGCTCGAGCGCCGCAGTGTCGTTGTTGACTTGGGCCCGATCGTAGGCCTGGACTGCCTTGGCCAGATCGGGCGGCAGTTCCGCGGCCAGCAGTGGCGCCGTACTCAACATGAGGATGATCGCGCAAAGCTTCACAAGTGACTCCATGGATTGAATGTAGCCGGTGATCAGCTTGGGCGCGGAACCGAGGAGCAGCTGCCCGACGTCGCTCAGCTGCCCGACATATAGCGGCTGTAGACAATGAACCCTTCGTTCTCCGCCACGGCGTCGTACAGGCGACGTGCCGTCGCGTTGTGCTCGTGTGTCTGCCAATAGACCTCGTACGCGCCTGCGTCCTTGGCGGCGCGGCAGACGCCATCGATCAAGGCCCTGCCGATACCGCCGCCGCGCTTGGCTTCCAGCGTGAACAGATCGCGCAGGTAGCAGGTGGGTTCGACTCGGGTCGTACTGCGATGGAACAGGTAGTGCGTCATGCCCACCAACTTCCCGTCGGCCTCCGCTACGAGCGCGAAGACAGGTTCGCCGGGATCGTGAAACCTTTGCCAGGTGACTTGCGTGATACCCGACGGCAGCGCGGTCGCGCCCTCACGGCCGTAGAAGGCGTTGTAGCCGTCCCACAGCGGTTTCCATTCGGCGAAATCCTCCTGCCGGATCGCACGCACGACCACCGACGCTTGCGAGCGACTCATTTCAGCCGCGTGTCCACTGCGATCCAATTCGTCTCCCATGTCTTGCCCCCGTCGTTGGAGAATGCCTGCTCGAAGTGCGCGGACTCCCGGCTGAACTTCGAGATGATGAATCGAACCAGGATGCTGCGGCCGTTGAAGCTTTCCTGCGCGTAGAACTCGCCACGCCCCTCCTTGAATTCACCGATGGAGGGAATCGCCATGGTGCCGCCGGCACTATTGGAAAAGTTGAGACTCCATTGCCGCGCTTCCGGATTGTAGAGACGCAGCGAAAGCGCCTCGATATGACCCGCCGGCCCGGTCACGTCGAGCTCCACCAGATTGGCACGTCCGTTCCACACCTTGCTGACCGTCGTCGTGCCCTCGTATTCGACCCACTCGTTTGAACCCGACAGCGGACGCAAGCGCCGTTGGAGCTGGGTCTTCCATGTTCCGATTTCCCAATCGAAATCATGCTGGCCATCTTTCGCCGCAGCCTGCTGTTCCGACTTGGGTGCGGCCTCCGTCTGCGCGCTCGCCTGGAATGAACACAACGCAAGGACTGCCAGGCAGGCCGCTGCAAGGCAGCCGGTGCCCATGGCGGGGAAGCGTAGTGTCATGGTCGATGCCGGATGTTGTGAGTAGCCACGATGCCGTCCCTACGGTCATCACGCAACGGCCACTTAGCACGTTCCTTTGGAGCCACTTGGCCAAGCAACTCTTCAGCGCGCTATCACGCGTCGCCCTTCTTCTCCCCGCACAGCGGGGAGAAGATGCCCGAAGGGCAGATGAGGGGCGCTCTTGATCTTCCTACCATGTCGCGTATCCGTCGCGGTACATCACCCAGCCAAAACCAGCACGTCCAGATAATGCACCTCGGCACTTTTCCCAGGCGACCACCGAACAGGAGCGCGCCATGGCCATCAGCAACACGCAGTCGGGCACCAACGTCCACGAAATCGCCGACGGCATCTACCGGATCAACACGCCGATCGCGCTGCCGGGCGATGTCGGCAAGTTCTCGTTCAACCAGTACCTGATCGACGACGACGAACCACTGCTGTTCCACACGGGCCTGCGCCAGTTGTTCCCACTGGTGCGCGAAGCGGTGGCCAGCGTGCTGCCGGTGTCGCGGCTACGCCACGTCGCGTTCTCGCATGTCGAGGCCGACGAATGCGGCTCGCTCAACCAGTGGCTGGCCGCGGCGCCGCAATCGGCGCCGTTGTGCGGCACGATCGCGGCGATGGTGTCGATCGGCGACCTCGCCGACCGCGCGCCGCGCGCACTGGCCGATGGCGAAGTGGTCTCGCTCGGCCGCCACCGCGTGCGCTGGTTCGACGC